>NZ_JBEXHP010000065.1:1330-31259 GCF_040607895.1 Micromonospora sp. NPDC005220 | reverse complement strand
CCGCGCCGCACCGCCGGCCGCGCCGCACTGATCGGCCGCACCGCCGGCCGCGCCGCACTGACCGGCCGCACCGCCGGCCGCGCCGCACTGACCGGCCGCACCGCCGGCCGCGCCGCACTGGTCGTTCAGTCGCCGTTACGCAGCCGGCGCAGTGCGTGCTCCACCTGAAGGGTGTCCAGGTGGGTGTCGCCGAGGAGTCGCCGGCGGTCGGCCAGCAACTGCTCGTACACCTCGATCGCCGCGTCGACCTGCTCCTCCAGCAGCAGCACCAGGCCCAGGGTGGACCGGATGGCGAGCACCTCGCTGCGGTCGGCGTGCCGGGGTTCCACGGTGGCCAGGGTGGCCCGCAGTTCGGCCTCCGCCTCGGCGAGCCGGCCCTGCGCCTGCATGCAGCGGGCCAGCGTGTGCCGGGCCTGCCAGGTCTCCGGTTGGTTGAGCGGCCACCGCCGGTAGCGGACCTCCAGGATGGCGTGCAGCATCTCCTCGGCCTCGGGGGCCCGTTGCTGGGCGAGCACTGCCAGCGCCAGGCTGTGCCGCACGATCATGGTGTCCCAGTGTTCCGGGCCGCGCACCTGGTCCTCCGCGGCCACGATCTGCCGCAGCTCCAGCTCGGCCTCCGGCCACTGGCGCTGCGCCATGATCGCCTTGGTGAGCTTGTGCCGGCTGGCCAGGGTGTCGGCGTCGTCGCTGCCCAGCACCCGGGTGCGGTCGCGGATCACCTCGCGGAGCACCCGGTCGGCCATCTCCGGCTGGTTGCGCTCCAACCAGGTGCGCCCCAGCTCGTGGCGCAGCGCCAGCACCTGCGGCCGGTCCAGGTCGTGGTCGTACGCGGCGCAACCGCGCACGATCGGGTCGAGGATGTCGAAGGCCGAGCCGGGTAGGCCGATCGCGATGAGGTAGCGGGCGGTGAGTCGGGTCAGCTCCAG
Source organism: Micromonospora sp. NPDC005220 (assembly GCF_040607895.1). NCBI lineage: Bacteria > Bacillati > Actinomycetota > Actinomycetes > Micromonosporales > Micromonosporaceae > Micromonospora > Micromonospora sp. NPDC005220. Next base: position 30,333 of record NZ_JBEXHP010000065.1, on the reverse strand, counting down.
TGCTCGGCGTACCGTCTCGGGGTTGTGCTTGTGTTTCTGCGGCACGAGATATCCCCGCACGGCCTCGACCAGGTGCGGCACCAGCACGTCCCAGTTGGCCCAGTCGACGGGGTAGTCCGGGTTCTGCCCCTCGGTGGCGGCGAGCAGCAGTTTCATGACCACCGCGTAGTAGTCGGCGAGCTGATCCCGAACCTCGTCGCGGTCGCGGAACATTGCGTGCACCAGTGGGTGCAGCGACAGCACGTGCGCGAACGCCGGGTCGCTGACGTCCTCCTGGACGTCGAAGTCGACCAGAGCGAGATCGCCGATGCCCTCCAGCACCCGCACCCGCTGCCGGGCGGTCAGCCCCTTGAACAGTGGCGACTCGGCCAGGATGGCCGGCTTGAGCACCACCTCGTAGGGCACCGGGGAGATGCTCAGGCAGGCCAACACGTTGAGCAGCGGCCGGCTCTGTTGGAGCTGACGGCGGGCCAGCAGGTCCAGTGAGATGTCGTCGACCTCGCGGACGATCTCCAGGCCGAGAGACTCGTCGAGGTCGACGTCGGCGGCGTCGCGCGGCGAGCGGAACCGACGCTGCATGGCCGTCCGGTAGTCGGCGAAGGTGGTGATGGTGGATGAGCCGCGCCAGACCGGGCTGGCGTTGACCGACCGCAGGTAGTTGCCGGCGGCGCGCAGGGCAAGGGGCAGCCCGCCCAGCTCCCGGGCCAGTTCCCGGGCGTCGGCCAGCCCCCCGGCCTGGGCGCCGGCCCGGTCGATCAGCACCTGCGCGCCGGCGTCGGCGTCGAGCGGGCGCACCTGGTGCAACGTCGACCAGGTGCCCCAGGTGGCCCGGTTGCCGTCCCGGCTGGTCACGATGACCATGCCGTCGTCGGCCTCTGGGCTGCGCAGCCAGCCGGTACCGTCGGCGAGCACGCCGTCGGTGGGGCCCAGGGTGGCGGGCTCATCCGCGCTGTCGAAGATCAGCAGCCAGGGCTGCGCGGTCTGGTTGAGGTAGCGCCACACCAGGTCGGTGGCGCTGATCATCCCGGCCCAGGCCTGGTCGACCTGGGTCTCCGACGCGCCGAGTTGGCTGACCACCTCCCGCATCCCGGAGTTGAGCCGCCCGGCCTGCACCCACCACACCGTCCGGCCGTCGGCCCGGGCCCGGCGGGCGATCTCCAGCGCGACGTGGCTTTTGCCGGAACCGCCCATGCCGCACAGGATGTGCACCGAGGGCCGGCCCTCGGCGGTTTCCCCCGGCTGCACGATCTCGTTGATCAAATCGTCTCGGCCGTGCAGTGGGCTGTCGAGTCGCCCGAGTGGTGGATCGACGGAAACCCGACTCGGCCGGTCGTACGCAGGCCGAGGCACGCCGGCATCCTCGGGTGGAACGTCCGCAGTCAATGCGGGCCCCCTTCGGTGGCGAATTCGCAATGGGCCAGTGGCGAAAGATCCTGTCCGTCTGGTGGACAGTCGGAGGGATTGCCACCCGCACCATGTAGACCGCAAGGGTATCCACGGCCGTACTGGGTTGCACACTCTCCGTTTAGGTCACCCGGCTGGCCGGAATCGGTGCCGGAATTCCCAATTCGCTGTCGAATCCAGCCGATCCGCCGTGCGCGGCACTCGACAGGTGCCTCCACGATGGACGCATGAACTGGTCACCGTTCCCGGACGTGATCGATTGGGGAAACGTGCCGGACTGGTTCGGCGCAGTCGGCTCCATTGCCAGCGTGCTTTTCGTCTACCTCGGATTGCGGCGGGAAATTCGTGCCCGCCGCAACGATGACCTGCGGATCCGGGCCTCCCAGGCCCGGTTGGTCTCGGCGGTGGCCGAGATCCGCGGCACCTCGGTGCTGCGGGTCACCGTGGCCAACGAGAGTGACGCCCCGGTGCTGGACGTGGTGGTGCTGGCGCGGCTCGTCCCCTCCGACGATCCGGACAACCAGCCGGTCGCGCTCGCCCCGGCGAAACAGGTCCGTCGGATACCCGGCCGCGAGGTGCACGACCTCTTCGTCACCGTCGCGGCGGAGCACCGGCTCCGCCCGGCCGACACCGTCCTGGTGGACCTCACCTTCACCGATCACGACGGTAATCGCTGGCACCGGATCGGTGCCGGCCAACCGGAACCGGTGGGCTGACCGGAACGGTGGTCCGGCGGAAGAACGCTCCGCCGGACCACCGGGAGATCAGAGGGAATAGGTACGGGCGACCGCGAGCATTTCCGACGTGTGCGACCCGAGGACGCCGACGGCCGGCGGCCGGGGGCGGAAGCCGGGCAGCGCGTCCAACCCATCACTGGCGTCCATCACCCGCAACTCCACCGGCACTCCGCGCGGCCCCAGGACCAGCGTGACCTCGACACCCTCCGGTGGAGGAGCGTGGAAGACCACGCCGAAGCCCCAGCGGCGGCCGCCCTGCTCCGCCGACACCGGCCGGCCGGCCACCTCGGCCCTGAGCACGGTGGCGGTCGACGTGTCGACGTGCAGGGTGGCGACCCGGACCGCCCGCTGCGGGGTCAGCCGCAGTCGCAGCGTGCGCTCGCCACTCGCGGTGGCGTCGGAAATCACCTCAAGCTTCGGCGCCGGCAGGTTCGCTGCCTGCGCCGGGCCGGCCCGCAGATCGTCGCTGGTGATCCCGGGAAAGTCGTCATCGATGCGCGTGACCTCGTCCACGTAGCCGTCCGTCCACGGCTGCGGGTCGCTCTCGTGACTGAGCCAACGGGCCTGGCCGGTGCCGGCGTCCATGGCGTACATCAGATGGGTGGGCGCGGGGTGGGTGGCGTCGAAGCGGTCGACGGCCAGCCCGACCCCGGCGAGCACCACCGCCGCGACGGCGGCGGCACCGGCCGGCACCACCGAGAGCCGCCGGGCCCGCAGCGCGAGCAGGCCACGCTGGCCGCCGGCCTGCGGGTGCAGCAGGTCGACCACCGGCAGGGCGACCAGGCCGAGCAGCACCGCGACCAGTGCGGCCACCCCGCCCATGGCCATCCCTAGCGCGGGGAAGAGCAGCACCACGGTGGGCAGCAGGATGACCACACCGACGGCCGCGGCGGCCGTCACCGCCACCACCGGCCACGGTCCGGTCTGCCGGGTACGCAGTGCGACCAGCCCGCCGAGGGCGCCGGCCAGCGCCGGCAGTGTGGCGAGGTACGCCCCACCCGGCACCGCCTCGGCGAGCAGCACCCCGAGCAGGGCCAGCCAGGCCAGCCCGCCGACGGCGAGCGCGGCCGGGCCGATCCGGCGGCGGGTCAGCGCGTACCAGGTGAACAGGATGGCGGTGGCGAGCGCCAGGACGGCCAGCCGGTACCAGATCGGCCGGTACGGGTCGAGCAGCTCCGCGTACCCCGGTCGGATCGTGGTGATCGCCAGCCAGAGCAGTTGGGCGGCGACCGGCGCGGCGACGATCGGCACCAGGGTCAGCGCGAAGCCGGCGGCCAGCCGGCCGGTGCTGGCCCGGCCGCTGCGGCGGGTCAGCCAGCCCAGGGCGGCCACCCCGGCCACCGCCAGCAGGGCCAGCGGCACTGTGAGCCAGCCCGGGTAGCGGACCAGCCCACCCGGCACCGGGAAGTAGGTGGCGTCGTGCCCGGAGCGCAGGTCGGTCAGGTCGGTGCCACCGAACTCCCGGGCCAGGCCCAGCGCGTTGTCCCCGTGCTGCTGGAGGCTGCCCCGGTCCATCGCGGAAGGAGTGTCCAACGGCGTGTGGTAGATCGCCCCGCCGTCGATGTACGCCGAGTTCAGCCCGACGAACTTCTGATCGAGGAAGGCGGTGAAGTCGGTGTCGTTGGGCAGCGCGCGGTAGATCTCCACCGCGAACGAGGTGCCGACCGGGTGTGGGGCGGCCCGGCCGAAGATGTCCACCAGCTTCGCGTTGTTCCGGGACGTCTCGAACATGATCACCGGCCCGGTGGAGCCCCGTGCCTCCAGGTTGAGCACCACACCGCCGTCGGCGGCCAGCGGGTGACTGGCGGCGAACGCGGACGCCCCGCAGAGGCACGCCTCCTCGGCGTCGGTCAGCACGAAGACGATGTCGTTGCGCGGCCGTGGACCGGTGGTCAGCGCGCGGGCCACCTCCAGGATGGTCGACGTGCCGGCGGCGTCGTCGTTGCCGCCCGGCCCGGTCTGTACCGAGTCGTAGTGGGCGACCAGGAAGACCCGCCCCGTCGGGTCGGTGCCGGGCAGCCGGGCCACCACGTTGCGGACCCGGGCCACCGTCGCCCCGCCCGCCGCCCCGCTCAGCTGGCCCGCCTCCGGTGCCACCGTGTCCTGCACCTCGGTCTCCAGGCCCAGCCCCCGCAGTTGCTGCTCGAGGTGCGCGCGGACCTGTTCGTTGGCCGGGCTGCCGGCGACGTGCGATCGGGCGGCGATCACCTGGACGTCCTCGTACGCCCGGCCGGCGCTGAACGTACCCGCCGGCGCGTCCGCCGGCTTCGGGGCCGGGGTGCGCAGGTCGAGCAGGCTGCCGGCGCCGACAGCGGCCAGCGCGAGCAGCGCCGCCGCCGCGGCCACGAGGCGCCGACGCGGTCGGGTCAGCGCGCGGTCGGCAGCGGGTACGCCCGGATTCGGACGGGCCGGCTGGCCCGTCGTGGCCGGGGTGGTGGGTGCGCCCACGGGGACTCCTCGGGGGTGGTGGGGCCTGGGGTGGGATCATCCTGCCGTCCCTCGGCGCCCAGCGGCACGGCCGGTCGGTCACCGATCGGCGTCGGTCACCGATCGGCAAGGATGTACCTCGGTGGCAGTGATGCGGCCCATGCCCGCCCGCGCCGCCGGCGTCATGTTGTGTGCGACCGTTGTCTAATACAGGATCAGCAGGGCACTCGGAAGGAGCCCGACATCACCAGCGAACTCCCGCGTCTCGCGGCGGTGACCCGGCCGCACCGGGGGGCCGGCTTGGCCGGTTCCCCAGTTGTGCCGTACCCGCATGGTGGCCTGGCGCGGCACGCCAACCTGCCGCCGGGTGAGCGGTTGCGGGTGCTGCTGGTGGAGGACGACGAGGGCGACGCCTTCCTGGTCGGTGAGCTGCTCGCCGAGACGAACTCGATGATCGACCTGCTGGTCGCCACCAGCCTCCGGGAGGCGCGGCAGCGGATCAGCGACGTCGACTGCGTCCTGCTCGACCTGGGCCTGCCCGACGCGCAGGGGCTGGACGGGCTGCGCCAGGTGCTGGAGATGTCCAGCGGCGCCGCGGTCTGCGTGCTGACCGGCCGCACCGACGAGCACCTGGGCGTCGTGGCGGTCGCCGAGGGTGCCCAGGACTACCTGGTCAAGGGCCAGGTCGACGGGGTGCTGCTGACCCGGGCGCTGCGCTACGCCGTGGAGCGTAAGCGCGCCGACGAGAACGCCCGCCGGTTGCGCGAGGTCGAGCTGCGCCAGGCCGAGTCGGCCCGACTGGAACGCGGCCTGCTGCCCCAACCGCTGATGACGACCGACCAGGTGGCGGTGCACACCTTCTACCGGCCCGGCCGGCACGCCGCGTTGATCGGCGGAGACTTCTTCGACGTGGTGCAGACCCACCCGGACCGCCTCGACCTGATCGTCGGCGACGTCTGTGGGCACGGGGTGGACGAGGCCGCGCTCGGGGTCGAGCTGCGGGTGGCCTGGCGGGCCCTGGTGCTCGCCGGAGTGCCGGACGACGAGGTGCTGCCCGCCCTGGAGCAGGTGCTGATGAGCGAGCGCCGTCTCCAGGAGATCTTCGCGACGGTGGCCACCATCAGACTGCACCTGGACGCCAACCGGGCCACCGTCCGACTGGCCGGGCACCCGCCACCGCTGCTGCTCTCCGGCGGCCAGGTCGTCCCGGTGCCCGCGCCCGGCGGCCTGCTGCTGGGCGTACGACCTCGCCGGCCGATCGCCTACGACCTGGAGTTCGACACCGATGACTGGTCCCTGCTGATGTACACCGACGGCCTGATCGAGGGGCGGGTGGGCGAGGGCAACGAACGGCTCGACGTGCCGGGCCTCAGTGGGTTGCTGGACGAGCCGGACAACCGTTCGGTGTCGTTGCCGGAGCTGCCGGCCTGGCTGGTCGGGCGGGCGGAGCGGCTCAACGGTGGCCCGCTCGCCGACGACGTGGCCATGCTGCTGGTCAGCCGGGGTGGTGGCCGGTGAGCCCGGTGGTCGGCGGCTGGAGTCTGCGCCGTCGGGTCATCACCCTGCTCGCCGTCGTGGGTGTGCTGTTGATCGGCCTGGCTGCCGCGGAGGCGGCGGTCGCGGCCCGTAACCGCACCCAGATCGACGCCGTGCTCAACCAGACCGGCCCGTTGCGGGTGCAGTCGCAGGAGCTGCTCAACGCGCTGCTCGACCAGGAGACGGCGGTCCGGGGGTACGCGGTCAGCGGTGACCCGGCCGACCTGGCCCCCTACCAGGAGGGGCTGGAGAAGGAGAAGAGCGTCGTCGCCTCGATGCGGGCGCTGCTGGACGACTATCCACAGATCGGCCAGGAGCTGCGGGTCGTCGAGGAGCAGTCGGCGCAGTGGCGGCAGTCGGTGGCGGAGCCGGTGATCACCACCACCGACCAGAGCGGCACCCGCGCCGGCCAGGCGTTGGTCACCGAACGGGCCCGGCAGCAGTTCGACCAGGTGCGGTCGGCGGTGAACGATCTTCAGGGAGAGATCCTGGCCGCCCGGGAGAAGGCCGCCGCCGATGTGCGTACCAGCAGCAACGTCCTGGTCGTCCTCCTGATCATCGCCGCGCTGGTGGTGGTCGTCGCCGGGGCGCTGCTGGTGCTCTCGCTGGACCGGATGGTCATCCGGCCCCTGATCGGGCTGGCCGACCAGGTCCGCGAGGTCGCCGAGGGTGACTACCAGCACGGCATCGCCACCACCGGCCCGCCGGAGTTCATCCGGCTCGGTGAGGACGTGGACGCGATGCGGCAGAAGATCGCCGCCGACCTGGCCGAGGTCCGGGCCGCCCGCGAACGCATCGAGTGGGTCAACAGCCAGCTCCAGAAGCAGGCCGAGGAGCTGACCCGGTCCAACCGTGACCTGGAGCAGTTCGCGTACGTGGCCTCGCACGATCTGCAGGAGCCGTTGCGCAAGGTGGCCAGCTTCTGCCAGCTGCTCCAGCGCCGTTACGCGGGGCAGCTCGACGAGCGGGCCGACCAGTACATCGCCTTCGCGGTGGACGGCGCGCAACGGATGCAGCGTCTGATCAACGACCTGCTCGCGTTCTCCCGGATCGGGCGGCTCACCACCGGCTTCGTCGAGGTCGACCTCAACAAGGTGATGGGCGACGTGGCCGGCCAGACCGAGGCCGCCCGGCAGTACGCGGATGCCGAGCTGACCTGGGACGAGCTGCCGGTGATCTCGGGTGAGGAACCGCTGCTCACCAACCTGCTGGCCAACCTGGTCAGCAACTCGATCAAGTTCCGTCGCCCGGACCTGCCGTCGAAGGTGCACGTCTCGGCCCGCTTGGTGGGCGCCGAGTGGGAGATCACCTGCCAGGACAACGGCATCGGGATCGAGCCGGAGTTCGCCGACAAGATCTTTGTGATCTTCCAGCGGCTGCATTCGAAGGACGCGTACCCGGGCACCGGCATCGGGTTGGCGATCGTCAAGAAGATCGCCGAGTACCACGGTGGCCATGTCTGGGTGGACACCGACGTGCCGGAGGGCACCGCGATCCGGTTCACCCTGCCGGCGCTTCCCGAGGACGTCGAGGCGGCTGCCGCCGCCGATGCCGCGCAGCAGCCGGACGACCCGACGGTGGACGACCCGACGATGGGCGACACGACGCCCTCGACCGAGGCTCCGGCAGCGCTGACCGAGCAGGCCGGCGAGTTGGACCAGCCGGACCGGGCCGACGACGGGCCGGAAAGCGGTAGAACGGGTGACATGAGGGAGACGGTGGGATGACCGCGCCGGCGGATGGCAAGAGCCCGATCGAGGTCCTGCTCGTGGAGGACGACCCGGGTGACGTGCTGATGACCCAGGAGGCGTTCGAGGAACACAAGCTGCGCAACCGGCTGACAGTCGTCTCCGACGGCGCCGAGGCGCTCGCCTACCTGCGGCAGGAGGGCCAGTACGCCGACGCGGTGGCACCCGACCTGATCCTGCTCGACCTCAACCTGCCCCGGCGCGACGGCCGGGAGGTGCTGGAGGAGATCAAGAAGGACGAGACCCTGCGCCGGATCCCGGTGGTGGTGCTCACCACCTCACAGGCCGACGAGGACATTCTGCGCAGCTACCAGCTGCACGCCAACGCCTACGTGACCAAGCCGGTGGACTTCGAGAACTTCATCTCGGTGGTCCGTCAGATCGACGAGTTCTTCGTCAGCGTGGTCAAGCTGCCGCCTCGTGGCTGACACCCTGCTCGACGACGTCGGTGACCTGCTCCTGGAGGCCGCCGATCAGGTCGTGCTGCCGCTGTTCCGCAAGCTCGACGACGCCGACGTGTCGGAGAAGGCGCCGGGCGAGGTGGTCACCGTCGCCGACCGCCGCGCCGAAGAGTTGATCTCTGCCGGGCTGCGCCGACTGCGGCCCGGCTCGGTGGTGGTCGGCGAGGAGGGTGTCGCCGACGATCCGGGGCTGCTGCGGCACCTGCGCGACAGCGGAGACGTCTGGCTGGTCGACCCGGTCGACGGCACCGCCAACTTCGCCGCCGGTCGCCGGCCGTTCGCGCTGATGGTGTCGCTGCTGACCGACGGGCGGCCGACCGCCGGTTGGATCCTCGACCCGCTCGCCGACACTCTCGCCGCCGGCTGGGCGGACGAGGGCACCCTGCTCAACGGTCGGCCGGTGGACGGCAGCGGCTCGGTGCCACCGTTCGGTGAGCTGCGCGGCGCGGCGATGACCAAGTTCCTGCCTCCGGAGACCCGGGACCGGGTCCGGGCCGGCGGTCGGCGGCTCGGTGAGCTGCTGCCCGGCCAGCACTGCGCCGGTCGGGAGTACCTGGACATCCTCACCGGCGAGCAGCAGTTCACCCTCTTCTGGCGCACCCTGCCGTGGGACCACGCCCCCGGCTCCCTCCTGGTCCGTGCGGCCGGCGGTGTCGCCCGCCGGTTCGACGGCGTCGACTACCACCCCGCCGACGACGGCAGCGGTCTGCTCGTCGCGGCCAACGAGCAGGTCTGGGCCGAGGTGCGCGACGCTCTGCTCAGCACCTGATCCGCGCGCAGCGCGACCGGGCGCGGACGCTGCGTCGACATGGAGGCGGTCCGAGGGTCAGGGGGCTGGTCACCGGCCCGCGGTCCGGTATCGTGACCGGCGGTCTCCGCCAGCAGGCCGCCGACCGGCGTCGCCGTGCAGTGTTCATCGGGGGCCGGCGGTCGACGGAAGGACGCTTTCGTGCCCAGGACCAGGCTCAGCCCGCGGCTCGGTCGCCGCGCTCTGTTCGCCCTGCTCGCCGCCGTCGCGCTGGTGCTCGGTGGTGCCGGCGTGCCCGCGTACGCGGAGCCGGGCGAGGGTGGCAGCAAGAAGCTGCAGGACGCGCTGGAGCTGACCGCCAAGGGTCACATTGAGGCCAAGGCCAAACTGGACAATTCCAAGCGTCGCCAGACGGCGCTGACCGGCGAGCTGACGACGCTGGAGGGTCGGCTGGTCGGGCTCACCAGCCAGGTGGGCGAGGTGGCCGCCCAGTCGTACCGGGTGGGTCGGCTGAGCGCGGTCTCGATGCTGCTCAACACCGCCTCCCCGGAGGCGTTCCTGCAACGCGCGGGCGACCTCGACCTGATGGCCCAGCGGGACAGCAAGCGGCTGCGTGATCTCACCGAAGCCCGGCAGCAGGCGCAGCAGGCCAAGGTCGCCATCGACGCCGAGGTCCGCGAGCAGCAGAAGCAGCTCGCCGTGATGGCGAAGAAGAAGAAGGAAGCCGAGGAGGCGCTCGCCGAGGTCAGCTCCGGCAGCAGCAACGGTTTCAGCGGTGGCAGCTCCGCCTCGGCGAAGCCTGCGCCGCGTAACTCCGACGGGTCCTGGCCGTCGGAATCCTGCTCGGTGAAGGACCCGACCACCTCCGGATGCATCACTCCGCGCACCCTCAACGCGCTCAAGCAGACCCAGGCGGCCGGCTACAAGCGGCACGTCTCCTGCAAGCGCAGCGGCGGTGGCGGCGAGCACCCGAAGGGGCGGGCCTGCGACTTCTCGGCCGCCACGAACGGTTTCGAGGACAAGAACGCGACCGGCGGAGACAAGGCGTACGGGGACAGCCTGGCCGCCTGGCACGTGCGCAACGCCGACCGGCTGGGCGTGCTCTACGTGATCTGGTACCGGCAGATCTGGCACCCCGGCACCGGGTGGCGCTCGTACAGTGGCAGCGGCTCTCCGGCGGCGTCCCACACGAACCATGTTCATCTCTCGATGTACTGACCCGAAACACCATGTTCGCTGCGTACCATCGCGACGATGAGCTCACCACCGTCTGACGTAGCGGCCCCGCCAGCTTCCCCGGCCCCGCCCGTGCCGACCACCGGCCGGGCGCTGCCCAACGGCCTCGCCGCCTTCCTGGTCTTCTTCTCCAGCGGTGCCGTGCTGGTGCTGGAGACCGTCGCGCTGCGCCTGGTCGGCCCGTACGTCGGGGTCACCCTCCAGGTGACCAGCTCGGTGATCGGCATCGCGCTGGCCGCGATCGCGTACGGGGCGTGGTCCGGTGGCTGGCTGGCCGACCGGCGCAACCCGCGGGGCCTGCTGGCGCCGGCGCTGGTGCTGGCCGGCATCGCCACCGCGGTCACCCTGCCCGTCGTCCGGTACGCCGGTGAGGTGCTGCGCGGTGGTGCGGCAAGCGGCATCCTGCTGCTCGTCGCGCTGGCCGTGTTCGTGCCGGCCGCGCTGTTGGCCGCGGTCACGCCGTTGGTCGTGAAACTCCAGCTCGCCGACCTGCGCCGCACCGGCCAGGTGGTCGGTCGACTCTCCGGCATCGGCACCCTCGGCGGCATCACCGCAACCCTGCTCACCGGGTTCGTGCTGGTCGCCGCCCTGCGCAGCACCGTCATCGTGCTGGCACTGGCGCTCGCGCTCGGGCTGGTCGGTATCGGCCTCGGCTGGTACCTGCGCCGGCAGGAGCCCACCGAGCTGCCCGGTCCGGCCCGGACCCGGGCCGCGCTGGCCGTGCTCGGCCTGGTCGGGGCGGGGCTGACCACCGTGGCCCCCAACCCGTGCGACATCGAGACGGCGTACCACTGCGCCCGGGTCACCTCGGACCCGTCCCGGCCCAGCGGGCGGATGCTGCTGCTCAACTCGGCCCAGCACTCGTACGTGGACCTCGCCGATCCGAAGCACCTGGAGTACGCGTACACGAAGTGGATCGGCGCGGTCGCCGACGTCGCCGCGCCGGCCGGTCGGCGCCTGGACGCGCTGCACCTGGGCGGCGGCGGGTTCACCGTGCCGCGCTACCTGACTGCGACCCGGCCGGGCACCGACAACCTGGTGTTCGAGATCGACGGCGGGCTGGTCGAGCTGGGCGAACGGGAGCTGGGCGTACGGCCGGGGCCGGAGCTGCGGGCGGTGGTGGGTGACGCCCGGATGCTGGTCGCCAGCGAGCCGACCGACAGCCGTGACCTGGTGGTCGGTGACGCGTTCGGGCACCTGGTGGTGCCCTGGCACCTGGCCACCCGGGAGATGGCCGCCGACGTCCGGCGGGTGACCCGCCCCGGCGGCGTGTACGTGCAGAACGTCATCGATTACCCGCCACTGCGGTTCATCCGCGCCGAGCTGGCCACGGTGGCCGCCGAGTTCACCCACGTCGCGTTGATCGCGCCGCCGGAGGCGCTCGCCGAGGAGCAGGGCTCGAACTTCCTCATCGTCGGCTCCGACGCGCCGCTGCCGCTGGACGCCGTCCAGGCCCGGCTGGCCGAGGTGGATCCGAAGGTCAGCCTGCTCTCCGGCGCGGCGCTGACGGACTTCGTCGGCGGGGCGATGGTGTTGACCGACGACTACGCCCCGGTGGATCAACTGCTGGCCACCGCCTGATCGGGTGACAATCCTGACCGATTCCGATACTCCAGGTGTAGGCGGGCCGTTCCTGGGCAACAACGCTCACCATGGGTGGTGGGGACCGAAACGGCGCGCAGCTGCTCGATGAGCGGTACCGGCTTATCGAGCAGCTCGGCGCGGGCGGGATGTCGGTGGTCTGGCGTGGCTACGACGAGGTGCTCGGCCGCCAGGTCGCGGTGAAGGTGCTGGCCTCCCGGCTGGCCAGCGACCGGGCCTTCCGCCACCGCATCCGGATCGAGGCGCAGGCCGCTGCGCGGCTCTGCCACCCCAACATCACCAATGTGTACGACTACGGCGAGTCCGAGCAGGTCGGGCTGACCGTGCCGTACGTGGTGATGGAGCTGGTCGACGGTGCTTCGCTGGCCAGCCGGTTGGGCCGGGAGAGCCGGCTGCCCTGGCGGGAGGCGGTGACCATCGGGGCCGAGGTCAGTTCGGCGCTGGCCACCGCGCACGCCCGCGGTGTGGTGCACCGCGACGTCACCCCGGGCAACGTGATGCTCACGTCGACCGGGGTCAAGGTGGTCGACTTCGGCATCTCCGCGCTCGTCGGGGAGAGCGAAAAGGGGCCGGACGGCGCGCTGTTGGGCACTCCCGCGTACCTCGCCCCGGAGCGGTTGGACAACGGTCAGGTCTCCCCGGCCACCGACGTGTACGCCGTGGGGCTGCTGCTCTACCGGATGCTCACCGGCCGACTGCCGTGGCTGGCCAGCACGACGACCCAGATGCTGCGCGCCCACATGTACAACGACCCGGAGCCGATGCCCACCGTTCCGGGGCTGCCCGACGGGGTGGCCGAGCTGGTCGGGCGTTGCCTGGCCAAGCGGCCCGCCGACCGGCCGCCCACCGCCGAGCTGACCCGGGTGCTCGCCGAGGCGGCCGGAATGCTCTCGGCTGTGCCGGTCTCCCCGGCCGGCGGGCCCCTGGACGCCGCCGCGCTGGCCAACGCCGGCACCACGATCCTGCCCTGGTCGGCGGAGACGGACGCGTTGCCGTTGTCGCGGACCCGCAACCGTCGGACGCAGCAGCGGGTGACCCGGCGCCGGCGGGTGGAGGCCGGCGTGGCCGCCGTCGGGCTGATCGCGGTCACCGGGGCGATGTGGGGCTTCACTTCGCGCAGCCCGGCCAGCGGCGGGGATCGGCCGACGACCGAGGCTCGGATGGGTCTGCCGGCGGTGGCCCCCTGCGAGGTGGCGTACGCGCTGCGCACCGACTCCGGCACCGAGTTCGCCGCCGAGTTGACCCTGACCAACACCGGCGGCCGTGAGCTGCGGGACTGGACGATGAGCTTCACCTTCCCGGGGCAGCAGAAGGTGACGAAGGCGGAGCCCGCACCGGTGCACCAGCAGGGCAGCACCGTGCTGATCCGGCCGGCTGCCCAGCGCACCACGCTGGCGGCCGGTGCGGCCGAAAAGGTGACGATCACGGGTAAGTACAGCGGGGCGAACCCGTTGCCGGTCGAGTTCCGGCTCGGCGAGGCGACCTGCGGGGTTCGGGTTTCCGGGGTCGCCGGCAGTGCGCCGTCCACCGCCCCGCCGAGCAAGGCGGCCACGGTGAAGGCGCCGCCGAAGAAGGCGACGGTCCGCACCGGCTCCGGTTCGGGCGGCGGTGCGCCGAAGGTCAAGCCGCCGAAGCCTCCCAAGAAGCCGAAGGCCGAGGGTGGTGGTCCGGGAAAAGCGGAAAGGTGACCAAGGGGCCGGGTGGTCACCGGAAGAAGTAAGCAGGCCACACCGTGTCGACGAGGGCCGGTCCGCAGGTCAGCTCAAGCCCGCGAACCGCTGCACCTGGTCGATCCCGCCCTCGACGATCAGCACCCCGCCCTGGGGAAGCGCGGTGTCGTCGGACGTGTACCGGAAGCGTTCGCCCGGCAGCTTGGCGCCGACCACGCGTACCCCGAAGCGCTCCTCCGGTCTCAGGTCGAGCAGGGTGCGCCCGACCAGGGACTCCGGCACCCGGACGGTGGCGATGGCGAAGTCGTCGTCGAACTCGATGAAGTCGAGCAATCGGCTCACGATCAGGTGCGCCACCCGGTCCCCGGTCTCCGCCTCCGGAAAGATCACGTGGTGCGCGCCCACCGACGCCAGGATCTTGGCGTGCTTCTGCGAGGTGGCCCGCGCCCAGATCTGGGGCACACCCAGCTCGACCAGTGCCAACACGGTGAGCACGCTCGCCTCCACCGAGGCTCCGATGGCCACCACCGCCCGTCCGAAACTGGTGACGCCCAGCTGGCGCAGCGCCCCCTCCTCGGTCGCGTCGGCCTGAATCACCCGATCGAGCTGCGCCGACCAGCGCTGCACCGTCGCGGGGCTGCGGTCGATGGCCAACACCTCGCGGTTCATCCGGGTCAGCGACCCGGCCAGTTGGCAACCGAATCGACCCAACCCGATCACCACGATGCCGCCGCTGTCCGCCCGTCTAGCCGACACCTCGACCCTCCCTGCTGCTAGCCGACAATGGGTTGTTCCTGGGGGTAGCGGTAGAGCCGGCGTCGGGTGTTCAGTGCGATCGCCGACCCCAGGGTGAGCGTCCCGACCCGGCCGATGAACATCAGCACGGTCAGCGCCAGTTGACCGCCCGCCGGCAGTTCGGCGGCCAGGCCGGTGGTCAGACCGGTGGTGCTGAACGCCGAGGTGATCTCGAACAGTGCCGCGACGAAGCTGACGCCCTCGGTGAGCAGCAGCAACACCATGGTTCCGGCCATCACCAACGCGACGCTGAGCAGCGCCACCGTGATCGCCTGCCGCTGGCTCGCGGTGGCCACCCGCCGGTGCCCGATCGTCACATCGGGTTCGCCCCGCAGCTCCGCCCAGATGGTGAAAGCCAGCAGGAAGAACGTGGAGACCTTGATGCCGCCGGCCGTGCTGGCGCTGCCGCCGCCGATGAACATCAACACGATCAGCAGGGGATAGCTCTCCTCCTGAAGGTCGGCGATGTTCAGGACGCTGAAGCCACCGGTACGGCTCAGCGCGATCTGGGTGAACGACGCGAGGATCTTTCCCGGTACGTCGTACTGGCCGATCGTGCTCGCGTTGGTCCACTCGGCGGCGAGCAGGCCAGCGAAGCCGACCAGCAGCAGCACCGCGCTGCCCCAGATGGTCAACTTCGTCGCCACCGCCCAGCGCGTCGGCTGACGCCACTCGCGGACCGCCTCGAACAGCGCGGGGAACCCGAGACCGCCGATGATCGCGCCGATCGCCAGGGGCAGCGACACCCACGGGTCACGGCTGAAGGCCAACAGGCCGTCGGTGTAGAGCGCGAAGCCACCATTGTTGAACGCCTGCACGGAGTGGAAGACGCCCGACCAGAGAGCCTGCCCGAAGGTGTAGTCGTAGGCCAGCCAGAGCCGACCGGCGACCAGCACGGTCATCACCGCCTCGCAGGCGAAGACGGTCAGCGCGATCCGGCGAAGCAACCGGCCCACGTCACCGATGCCGAACTCGGCCGTCTCGGCCTGCACCAGCAACCGGTTGCGCAGCCCGAGCTGACTGGAGACCACCAGGATGACCAACGCCGCGACGGTGAGGATGCCGAGACCGCCGAGCTGAGTGAGCAGGGTGATCACCACCAGTCCCGCTCCGGACCAGTAGTTCGGCGTGTCGGTGATGGCCATGCCGGTAACCGACACGGCCGAGGTGGCGGTGAAGAGCGCGGTGATCAGGGGTGGGCGCTGGTGCTCGACGGTTGCCCAGCGCGCCATGAGCACCCCGGTCCCGAGCAGGATCGGCACCAGGAACGCGAACGGCACCAGCCGCACGGGATTGCGGAAAAACCGGCGCACCAGACAATCTTCCTGTCCGCCCGCGACCCTGGAGTGGGAACGGGCATTCCGGAGGTTTCATCTGTCGGCCAGCCATCGACCAACTCCTGGCTAATCACGAGCGGTCTGCTTATCCGGACCATCGATGACAGGAGACGGCGTTGCGACGTACCCTCTCGACCCTCGGCGTGGCCGGCGCTCTGCTCGCCGCCGCCGTGGCCCTGCCGACCATGGCCGCGGCCGAACCTGCCGGGAACGCGGACCACTCCCGGGCCGACGAACGACCCATCGTGATCGGTCACCGTGGCGCCAGCGGCTACCGGCCGGAGCACACGCTGGAGGCGTACCGGTTGGCGATCCGGATGGGTGCCGACTACATCGAGCCGGACCTGGTCTCCACCTCCGACGGCGTGCTGGTCGCCCGGCACGAGAACGAGATCTCCGGCACCACCGACGTGTCGACCCGCTCGGAGTTCGCGGCCCGGAAGACGACGAAGACCATCGACGGTGTCGCGGTGACCGGTTGGTTCACCGAGGACCTCACCCTCGCCGAGCTCAAGACCCTGCGGGCCAAGGAGCGGCTGCCGCAGGTACGCGTGGCGAACACCGCCTTCGACGGCCGCTTCGAAGTGCCCACCCTCCAGGAGGTCATCGACCTGGCCCGGACCGAGGGGCGGGCACGGGGCCGCACCATCGGTATCTACCCGGAGACCAAGCACCCGAGCTACTTCGCCTCGATCAAACTGCCGTTGGAGGAGCCGCTGCTCCGGGTGCTGCGGCAGAACAAGCTGGACCGGAAGAACTCGCCGGTCTTCATCCAGTCGTTCGAGACGGCCAACCTGCGTCGCCTGAGCCGGCTCACCGACGTGAAGCTGGTCCAACTGCTCGACGCGACAGGCCGCCCCTACGACTTCACCGTCGCCGGTGACGCCCGCAGCTACCAGGATCTGGCCACGCCGGCCGGGTTGAAGTGGATCGCCGGGTACGCCGACGGCATCGGCGCGAACAAGAACCTGATCGTGCCGCGGGACGCCGCCGGCGCCCTGCTCGCCCCGACCAACGTGGTACGCGACGCGCACCGGGAATACCTGCTCGTGCACTCCTGGACGTTCCGCGCCGAGAACCAGTTCCTCCCGGTGGACTTCCGGATCGGCACCGACCCGAACGCGCGCGGCGACATCACCGCCGAGTATGAACTCTTCCTCGGCCTGGGCCTCGACGGTGTCTTCAGCGACCACCCGGACACCGCCGTCGCCGCCCGCGCCGGCCGCTGACCCGAGCCGCGGCCCGGCCTCTGACCCACTAGGAGCCTCGGCCCGGCCGCTGACCCGCTACGAGCCTCGGCCCGGAGCTGATCTGCTCCGCGCCGACCACCGGGCCGATCACGCCCGGCCCACACGCTGGCCCGGCGTCCGTCACCTCGGACGCCGGGCCAGCGGCGTCTCCGGCACGGCCCGCAGGCGCAAGGCCCGCCGACCCCTTGTGCGGGACGCCCCACTTGGCCGGAGCCACTTGCTCAACAGGAGATGATTCACCCAACGGCGACACTCCCCAAGATCGCGCCCGATCCAGGAAGTAGTGGCTTCGCCGTGCCCCCGAGGCCACTACATCAACGATCCAGCACGATCTTGACGGCGTGCGGGCGGGATGAGGCAGCAACATCGGGGATCGCGCTGCCTTTGGGCCGGCAGAGGCAGCACCATCAGGAATGCTGTGGTGATCTTCGCTTGCTCAGTCGGCAACGGCGGTCGGACGAACCGTCAGCGTCCGGGGTCTTCGGCGACCTGGGTAGGGAGAACCTTGACGGGCCAACACGCCGCGCAACCCTTCCCATGCGTACGGTTGTTCGACAGTATTGTCGCGTCGAGCGGAAGGAGCGGCGCATGGCGGACAAAAGCGCCATCGAGTGGACGGAAGCAACCTGGAATCCCACCACCGGTTGTGACCGCATCTCGTCGGGCTGCGACAACTGCTATGCGATGACTCTCGCTAGACGCTTGAAAGCCATGCGCTCGGCCAAATATCAGACCGACGGAGACCCGCGCACTTCCGGCCCCGGTTTTGGCGTCGCCCTGCACCCTGATGCGCTTGATATTCCTCGTCGCTGGCGTGATCCACGGACCGTCTTCGTCAACTCCATGTCGGATCTGTTCCACGCACGGATTCCACTTGCCTATGTGCAACAGGTCTTCGCTGTCATGCGCGAGACCCCCAGGCACACCTTCCAGGTGCTCACCAAGCGCGCCTCCAGGCTGGCGAAGGTCGCCCATCAGATCGACTGGCCGGCGAACGTCTGGATGGGCGTGAGCGTCGAGGATCACGCTCAGCGGGAACGGGTCGCCCAGCTTTGCGAGGTGCCGGCTGCGGTACGTTTCATCTCGGCTGAGCCGCTGCTGGGGCCGCTGATCGACTTGGATCTCGACGGCATCGACTGGCTGATCGTGGGGGGTGAGTCGGGGCAGGGCTGCCGCCCGATGGACCCGGCGTGGGTGCGTGACCTCCGGGATCAGTGCGCCTCTGCTGGCACCGCCTTCTTCTTCAAGCAGTGGGGCGGGCGTACGCCGAAGGTTGGCGGCCGGCACCTCGATGGTCGGACGTGGGACGAGATGCCGACCCCGCGTCTACTCGTGCAGGCATAGGGGCTGCTGCGGGTGGGGTCCCGGCTCAAGGCCGCCAGAGGACTTCCTTCCAGAAGTCACCCGTACCGGGGCTGCTGATCCGGCCTTGTCGATGCAGCGACTTGACGGCCTGTCGTACGTGTGGTGCCCAGGCGTGCCCAAGCACGTCACCGTAGATCTCCGGCACATGATCAACGATCTTGATCGTAGAGTTCTGTTCGAGCAACTTGGTGATGTTCCGCTCGATCGCACCTGACCAGCGAGGGGCGTTCTCGGCCTTGTAGTGCTCGGCGTCGAAGACGGGACCGTCGCCGAACAGCGTCTCCGCCACGTGGTCGCCCCGGCGGATCTGTTCCCGGACCCACGCCTCCTCCCATTCGACGCCAGCCTTGCCGAGGGTGTCGGCGAAATGCCAGGCACCTTCGCCATGAGTGGTGAACAGGGCGAGGACGTACTTCGGAGCGAGACCGGGGCGTGGGCGCACCGGCATCTGCACCGCCCGGTAATTGGACCCCTGGGTGAGATCTCGGGCGTACCTGTCCGCAACCCGGAGTGCGACGTCCGTGGCGCGCTGGTCATCGCCCGCATCCGACACCTCGGCGAAATAGCGGCGCCACCAGCCGCCACCCAGGAACCGATCCAATCGTGCGGCCGTCCTCCGGTCGCTCTCCGACAGCCCACCCGATCGACTCTCGGCAACGTGAACGGCCCGTCCCATCCGAGCCACTGTGGAAACGCTGAAGTGCAGCAGCACTTCGGTCGGCGGCCAGTTTGGCCGCCCGAGCAGCCGCGTTCGGATCAGATCGAAGTCAAGAGCCGGCCCGAAGGGATCGAGAAAGGCGAAGAGCGAGGCGCCCTTGGCCAAGGCCAGCACTTCGGGCAGGTGCTGGTCGAGGGTGCCCTGGCGAAGTTCACGTCGAACCGCCCCGCCCTTGTCGCGGAGCACCTGCTCCAGGTTGGCGTAGCTATCCGGATCCTGCTCGACGAAGAATGCGAGCACGTCGCGGAAGCCTTGGACGAACTCGGCGCACCGAGACAACAACAGCGGAGATCCTGGCTCTCCGCCGTCGTACTCACCTCTTCCGGCGTAGCCGTTCAGGAATACGATCGGGTTCCCCTGCCCTGTCTTGGCGGCGAACACCACGGGGTAGCGCTTGAGGATGCCGTGCTTCAGTACGGCCGCTGCCTTCTTCGACCGGAAAAATTCGTCGTTGTTGGACAACGGCCCTCCCCGCCTCGCTCACCTTCGGTCATGAAAAGGTAGCGCTGCGTTGTTAGGCTTGCTGCCCGCAAAGGGGGTCACTCGGAGCGGATTCGATCGGGGACGCGCCCAGTGAGCAGCGCCGACGGCTCGTTAGCGATTGGCTGTCGCGCAGTCCTCAGTCCATGATCTGACACAGGAACGGCGCTGATGCGGGATCTGGTGCGCGGGAACCTCGTTGGTCATTTGTCGGGTCGCCGGAGTGTCTACCGGCGGGGTTGTTCGGCGACGTAGGTGCCGCGGCCGGACTGGCCGATGATGAGGTTCCGGTCGTGCAGCAGCGAGAGTGCACGGTAGACCGTGCCCGTGCTGACGTCATACATCTCGGCGAGCTGACTGGTCGAGGGCAGTTTGTCGCCTGGCTTGAGGTCGCCGGTCCTGATCCGCTCGGCGATCTCGTCGACGATGCGGCGAAACGATGGCTGTGCAGTGGGCATGGTGAGGACTCCGGTTGGTTCGGCACCTCTGATCATGCCCGACCTGCTCTAGCAACTGCAATAAGTTGCCGACCTGTCGCGCTTCGGGGTCGACCTACTACACCTGCTGTAGTAGGTTGCTTGATGTCCGGCTCCGGTTGGTTCGGCAAACCCTCGGGGTGCGGGCGTGAGGTGGGCTCCGCGTTCGTACCGCCGCTGTCGAAGGCTGCGGGCGTGGGGCCGGGCGGTCCTGTGCGTGTCCCCTACCCGCGCACCGGACCGCCCTCCAGGTGACGAATCGAGGGTGAACATGACGAGGGAACGCTTCGTGGTGCACCTGCCGGTGGTGGCGGCTGATCTACCGGGGGCGCTGCGGTTCGCGCGGGCGATCACGCGGGCGCTGGGTTTCCTCGCCGACGTGGACCGGGCCGAGACGACGGTGTCCGAGGAGGACGCCCAGTGCGTACGACATCGGGTCTTCTGTGACCACCTGCTGGCCGGTCGTCGGCGGTGCCCGCGCCCGGCGGACCACGAAGGGCCGTGCGGCTGAGCCGGATAGCTCGGGGCGACACACCTGTCGATCCACCCGTGGCGCTCCAGGCCATCGGGAGGCCCGGGCCGAGGATGGTAGTGCGCTCCGCTGTAACCCCCGGCCACCTCATTCCTGTTACTTGTGTGTTTCCGCCACATAGCTCGTGGGTGACGTCACTTCTAGCGTGAGCCGACAACCAAGCATCCTGTCCTCACCTGGAGTCGCGATGACGGTCCGGCACACGCGGCGGGCGTTCCTCTCCGCCGCCACGATGATGGCTGCGGCGCTCGCCGCCACGGCCTGTGGTAGCCCGCAGGACACCGCCACCGGCGGCGGCGACAACGCCGCGCCGGTCAAGGTCGGCCTGGTGTACTCCCAGTCGGGAGCCCTGGCCAGTTATGGAAAGCAGTACATCGAGGGGTTCAAGGCGGGGTTGGACTTCGCCACCAAGGGCACCGGCAAGGTCGGTGACCGGAAGATCGAGCTGACCGAGGTCGACGACGCCGGCGACCCGGCCAAGGCGGTCTCCGCGGCGAAGGACCTGATCGGCAAGGGCACGAAGATCATCGCCGGCTCCACCGCCTCCGGGGTGGCGCTCCAGGTCGCGCCGATCGCGGCACAGAACAAGGTGCTGTTCATCTCCGGCCCGGCCGCCACCGACGCGGTGACCGGCGCGAACAAGTACACCTTCCGGTCCGGCCGGCAGTCCTACCAGGACGTGGTGACCGCCAAGTCGTTCATCGGTGACCCGACCGGTAAGAAGGTCGTGGTCTTCGCCCAGGACGGCGCGTTCGGTGATGCCAACGAGGCCGCCGTCAAGGCCGTCATCGGCACTGCGGGCGCGACCGTGAGCAGTGTTCGGGCCCCGGCCAGTGCCACCGAGTTCACCCCGTTCGCCAGCCAGATCAAGGCCGCCAAGCCGGACCTGCTCTTCGTCGCCTGGGCCGGCACCACCGCCCCGGCCATGTGGCAGACCCTCGACCAGCAGGGCGTGCTGTCGTCCACCACTGTCGTGACCGGCCTGGACATCCGGGCGTCGTGGCCGACGTTCGGGGCGGCCGGCGCGAAGATCTCCTTCCTGTCGCACTACTTCGACGGTGCGTCCGACACCGAGGCCAGCAAGGCGCTCAAGGCCAAGGTGAACACCATCGACCTGTTCCACCCGGACGGCTTCGCCGCCGCCCAGATGGTGGTCCGCGCGGTGCAGGAGAGCGGCGACGACGTCGACAAGATGGTCACCGCGCTGGAGGGCTGGAGCTTCGACGGGGTCAAGGGCAAGATGACCATCCGGGCCGCCGACCACGCGCTGCTCCAGCCGATGTTCCAGGCCAAGCTGACCGGCAGCGGCACCGCCTTCACGGCGACCGCGCAGAAGAGCCTGACCGGCGACGAGACCGCGCCACCGGCCGTGGCCATGAAGGGCTGAGAAATGCTCGCCACCCGCGGTCTGACCTGGCGGATCGGTGAGGTCGCCATCGTCGACAGCGTCTACCTCGACCTGGCGCCCGGGGAGTTCCTGGGCGTGATCGGGCCGAACGGCGCCGGCAAGACCTCACTGTTCAACCTGATCACCGGCCTGCGCCGGGCCACGGAGGGCCGGATCACCCTGGACGGTCAGGACATCGGGGGGCTCCCGCCGCACCGGCGGGCCCGCCTCGGTCTGGGCCGTACCTTCCAGGCGTCGTCGGTCTTCGGCTCGCTCAGCGTGCGGGAGAACGTCCGGCTCGCCGTGCAGGCACACCGCGGGGGCTCGATGGCGCTGTGGCGGCGGGCGGCGGCCGACCGGGAGGTCGCCGCCGCCGCCGACGCGGCGCTCGACCGGGTCGGCCTCGCCCACCGGGGTACGGCGCTCGCTGGCACCCTGGCCCACGGCGAGAAGCGCAAGTTGGAGATCGCCCTGCTGCTCGCCGGTGAGCCGCGGGTGATGCTGCTGGACGAGCCGATGGCCGGGGTCAGCGCCGAGGACGTACCCGAGCTGGTCGCCGTGATCAAGTCGTTGACCGGTGACAGCGGCCGGGCGGTGCTGATGGTCGAGCACCACATGGACGTCATCCTGGAGCTGGCCGACCGGATCGCCGTCATGCACCACGGCGCGCTGCTGGCCTGCGACACCCCGGAGACGGTGATGGCCAACCCCACCGTGCAAGAGGCCTACCTGGGGGAGTCGCTCTGATGGAACCGATTCTCACCGTGGAGGAGCTGTCGGTCCGGATCTCCGGGCTGCACATCCTCCAGGGGGTGTCCTTCACTGTCGCCCCGACCGGGGTGACCGTCCTGCTCGGCCGCAACGGCGTCGGCAAGACCACCACGCTCCGCGCGATCGTCGGCCTCACCCCGCCCGCCGGGGAGGTGCGCGGCACCATCCGGATGGGCGCGCAGAGCCTGCTGGCCCGGCCGACGCACCGGCTGGTCCGCGGCGGGCTCGGCTACGTACCCGAGGACCGCTGCGTGTTCGCCGGCCTCACCGTCGCCGAGAACCTGCGGCTCGCCGAACGGCGGGGCACCACCCCGGCGTACGACAAGGTGTTTGCGCTCTTTCCGGAGCTGGACCGGCGCGGACGCCAACGGGCCGGCTCGCTCTCCGGCGGGCAGCAGCAGATGCTCGCGATCGGCCGGGTGCTGCTCAACGACAACCGGCTGCTGCTCGTCGACGAGCCGACCAAGGGGTTGGCGCCGAAGGTGGTGACCGAGGTGGCCGAGGTGTTGGAACGGGTCGCGGAGTCGGTGCCGGTGCTGCTCGTCGAGCAGAACCTGGCCGTGGTCCGCCGGCTGGCCCGCGACGCGGTGGTGCTGGCCGCCGGCAAGGTGGCCTGGACCGGCGACGCCCGTGAGCTGCTGTTGGAGACCGCGCTGACGAAGTCGCTGCTCGGTGTCGGCACGGGCGAGTCGCACCAGCCGGTCGAGCCGGGCCGGGCCGCCACGGCGGGGAAGGACCAGCTCTGATGGACACCGTGATCCTGTTGGCGTTGACCGGGCTGGGCCTGGCGGCGCTGTACTTCCTCGTCGCGTCCGGCCTGTCCCTGGTCTTCGGCCTGGCCGACGTGCTCAACTTCGCGCACGGGCTGTTCCTCGGCGTCGGCGCGTACGGCACCTGGTGGGCGGCGGGCAACCTGCCGGGCGCCGGCCCGGACGGGTTCGGCTTCGTGGTCGCGGTCGCCTTCGGGGTGGCCGCCGGCACGCTGGTCGCGATCCTGGTCGAGCTGGTGCTGATCCGCCCGCTCTACTCGCGCACCATCGAGCAGGTGCTGGTCACCGTCGGGCTGTCCCTGGCCGGGGTGGCGTTGCTCCAGGCCACCTGGGGTGCGGACGCCCGGCCGTTCCCGCGTCCGGACTGGACCAGGGAGGTGACCGGGATCCTCGGCGCGCAGGTGCCCAACGGTGGCCTGCTGCTGATCATCGCGGCGGTGCTGGTGCTCGGCGCGATCCTGGCGTTCCTGCGCTGGACCCGGTACGGCCTGGTGATCCGGGCCGGGGTGGAGAACCGGGAGATGGTGACGGCGCTCGGCATCGACGTGCGCAAGGCGTTCACACTGGTCTTCGCCATCGGTGGGGCGGCCGCCGCGCTCGCCGGCGCGCTGGGCGGGGTCTACTTCGGGACCGTCTCGCCCGGGCAGGGCGGTTCGCTGCTGATCTTCGCGTTCATCGTGGTGGTGATCGGCGGGATGGGCTCGGTGGTCGGCTCCGCGTACGCGGCGGTCGTGGTCGGGCTGGTGCAGCAGTTCGTCAACTACTACGGCACGTCCGGGCTGGGCGACATCTGCGTGGTCGGGCTGCTGGCCGTGGTGCTGCTGCTGCGTCCGCAGGGCATCGCCGGAAAGGTGGCAACGGCATGACGCTTCTCGACGTGACTCCGGCACCGGCACCCACCGCGCCGCGACCGGGCCGGGTGCACCGGGTCCGCCCGTTCCTGCCGCTGGTCGCGCTGGTGGTGCTGGCGATCCTGCCGTACTCGACGATCTCCCTGCCGGGGATCTTCGAGGGGCCGGTCAACTCACCCGGCACCCTGCAACTGCTCGCCATCTGCCTGATCTTCGGTGGGCTGGCGGCCGGGTACGACCTGCTCTTCGGCCGGACCGGAATGCTCTCCTTCGGGCACGCGCTGTACTTCGCCGCCGGTGTCTACGGCACCGACATCCTGATCACCCGAGCCGGTCTGCCGCTGTGGCAGGCGGCGCTGCTGACCATCACCGGCGGCACGATCCTCGCCGCGCTGCTCGGCGCGGTGGCGCTGCGGACCGTGGGCATCGCGTTCGCCATGGTCACCCTCGCCTTCGCCCAGGTCGGGGCGATCCTGGTGGCCCGGGACTTCGGCGGGCTCACCGGCGGCGAGGAGGGCCTGCCGCTGGACGTGTCCGGGCTGCCCGCCGGGCTGGTCGGGGTGACCAACACGGTCAACCTGTACTGGTTGGCACTCGCGTACCTGACCCTGGTGGTCTTCGTGGTGCACCGGGTGAGCGGGTCGCCGACCGGGCGGGTGCTCGCCGGGCTGCGCGACGACGAGCGGCGGATCGGCGTGCTCGGGCTGGACCCGTACCGCTACAAGCTGGTGGCGTTCACCCTGGCCGGCGGGCTGGCGTCGGCCGGCGGGGTGGTCTACGTCCTGATCGTCGGCGGCGCGTCGCCGCACATCACGTCGTCTGAGCTGACCCTGTCGCTGCTGGTCATGGTGGTGCTCGGCGGGCCGGGCACCCGCTGGGGTCCGGTGCTCGGCGGGGTCCTCTACATGTACCTGGACCACCGGCTCACCGCCTTCGGCACCAGCGACGCGGTGGACAATTTGCCGGCCGTCCTCAGCCGCCCGCTGAGCCAGCCGCTGTTCGTCCTCGGCACCGTCTTCATCCTGGCCGTGTACTTCTTCCCCGGCGGCCTAACAAGCCTGTCCCCCCGCATATCCCACCTGACCAGATCCCTCCGCCCACCCCGCCCACCCCGCTGACGTGTGTTGATCAAGAGGTTTGCGTCAGGATTCGGCCGAACGATGACGCAAACCTCTTGATCAACAAGGGAATGGCGGGCGGCGCTGGTAGAAATGCCGGGTGGAGACAGCAGAGCGGGCAGCGGTACGGGAGCGGGCCGAGGCGGTGCTGCGTCGGCTGGCCGGTGACCATGCCCGACTGCGCGAGGACCAGTGGCGGGCCATCGAGGCGCTGGTCGTCGACCGGCGACGGGTGCTCTGCGTCCAGCGCACCGGTTGGGGCAAGTCGGCGGTCTACTTCGTGGCCACCGCCCTGCTCCGAGACCGCGACCAGGCCGGCCAGGCCGGCCAGGCCGGCCAGGCCGGCCAGGCTGAGCACGCCGGGCACGCCGGGCCGACCGTCATCGTCTCGCCGCTGCTCGCGTTGATGCGTAACCAGGTCGAGGCGGCCGCCCGGGCCGGCATCCGGGCCCGCACGATCAACTCGGCGAACCTCGACGAGTGGGACGAGATCACCGCCGAGATCCAGACCGGCGCGGTGGACGTACTGCTGATCAGCCCGGAACGGCTCAACAACCCGGACTTCCGCGACGGCGTCCTACCGAAGCTGGCCGCCACCACCGGCCTGCTGGTGGTCGACGAGGCGCACTGCGTCTCCGACTGGGGGCACGACTTCCGGCCGGACTACCGGCGGCTGCGGACGTTCCTCGCCGAGCTGCCCGAGCGAACCCCCGTGCTGGCGACCACCGCCACCGCCAACGCCCGGGTCACCCAGGACGTGGCCGAGCAGTTGGGCGACGCCCTGGTGCTGCGCGGCACCCTGGACCGCGAGTCGCTGCGCCTCGGGGTGCTCGACCTGCCCAGCCCGGCCCACCGGCTGGCCTGGCTCGCCGACCACCTGGACCAGCTGCCCGGCTCCGGCATCGTCTACACGCTGACCGTGGCGGCGGCGGGGGAGACGGCCGAGTTCCTACGTTCCCGGGGCTACCCGGTCGCCTCGTACAGCGGGCAGTCCGACGACGCCGACCGGCGGGCCGCCGAACAGGACCTGCTCGACAACAAGATCAAGGCGTTGGTCGCCACCAGCGCCCTCGGCATGGGCTTCGACAAGCCCGACCTGGGCTTCGTCGTCCACCTCGGCGCGCCGCCCTCGCCCATCGCGTACTACCAGCAGGTCGGCCGCGCCGGCCGCGCCGTCGAGCACGCCGAGGTGCTGCTACTGCCCGGCGTCGAGGACGCTGCGATCTGGCGGTACTTCGCCTCGCTGGCGTTCCCACCGGAGGAGCAGGTCCGGGCCGTGCTGGCCGCCCTGCACACCGACCGCCCGCTCTCCACCCAGGCCCTCGAACCCCTCGTCGACCTGCGCCGGGCCCGGCTGGAGCTGATGCTCAAGGTGCTCGACGTGGACGGCGCGGTCCGCCGGGTGCGCGGTGGCTGGCTCGCCACCGGCGAGCCCTGGGTCTACGACGAGGCCCGGTTGCGCCGCGTCGCCCAGGCGCGCACCGTCGAGCAACAGGCCATGCGGGAGTACGCGTCGACGGGCGAATGCCGGATGCGGTATCTACGGGAACGCCTGGACGACACCGAGGCGGCCGACTGCGGCAGGTGCGACAGGTGCGCCGACCCACTCTTCGCCGCCGACGTGTCGACGGCCGCGCTCGCCGCCGCGCAGACCTTCCTGGGCCGCCCCGGCGTGGAGATCGCGCCCAAGAAGCTCTGGCCGACCGGGCTCGACGCGGTGGGCGTACCCCTCAAGGGCCGGATCGCCCCCGCGGAGCAGGCGCTGCCCGGCCGGGCCGTCGGGCGTCTCTCCGACCTGGGCTGGGGTGGCCGGCTGCGCGAACTCGTCGGCCCGGACGCACCGGACACGCCGGTGCCCGACGACGTCGCCGGCGCGGTCGTGGAGGTGCTGAAGGCGTGGGCACACGGCGACGACCCGTGGCCCCGCCGGCCGGTGGCGGTGGTCGCTGTCGGTTCCCGGCGGCGGCCCCGGCTGCTCGGCTCGCTCGCCGAGCGGATCGCCACAGTGGGCCGGCTGCCGCTGCTCGGCGAGGTCACCGCGGCCGGCCCCGGCGGCCCAACCGGGCCGCGCGGCAACAGCGCCCAACGGGTACGCGCGCTGCACGACACCTTCACCGTGCCGACCGACCTGGCCGACGCGCTGGCCGGACTGGACGGCCCGGTGCTGCTCGTCGACGACCTGATCGACTCGGGCTGGACGATGACGCTGGTGGCCCGTGCCCTACGCCGGGCCGGCGCGACCGACGTGCTCCCGCTCGCCCTCGCCGTGGCCGGCTGACCCGCTGCGTTCGGAATCGGGTGGGAAAGTTCCCGGGCGACGTCGAGTGCGACAGTCGCCACGCTGTCCGGGCGTCGGCCTGGCGCAGCCGGACGCGGCGGTAACGTGGGTGGCATGACCGACCAGCAGCCCGTCACCCGTGCCTACGCCGTCACAGGCACGGCCGCTGCCGACGAGGCCGGCTACCTGCTGGGCGCTGGCGTTGCCTGACCAGGTTTCCGCGGTGCCGGTGTCTGACGAGGTCTCCGGGGGGCCGGTGTCCGCGGGGCCGGTGGCTGCGGTGTCGGTTTCCGACGAGATCCCCGCTGGGCCGGACCGGGCCACCCTCCGGCTGGCGCTGGTGGTCGGCGGGCTGGTGCTCGCGGTGCTGCTCGGCTTCGGTCTCGGCCGGCTGAACACCAACGGTGCCGCCACCGGCAGCCCGTCGTTGGCCGCCGAGCACACCGACCCGCCGGGCGTCGCGCCGCACAACCACGGCTCCGCAACGACCACCGATCAGGGCGCGGCCACCGAGCCGGGCGGTCTGGCGGTCAGCTCGGCCGGGTTCACCCTGGCCCCCCTGGCCACCGAGTTCGCGGCGGGTCGCCCCGGTCAGCTTCGCTTCCAGGTGCGCGACGCACAGCGCCGGCCGGTCACCCGGTTCGCCATCGTGCACGACAAGCCGATGCACCTCATCGTCGTCCGGCGAGACCTGTCCGGGTACCAGCACCTGCACCCGACCATGGCGGCGGACGGCACCTGGTCGGTGCCATTGACCCTCGCGCAGCCCGGCCTCTGGCGTGCGTACGCCGACTTCACAGTGGTTGCCGACACCGGTGCGCAGACCGCGCTGACCCTCGGCACGGACCTGGTGGCGCCCGGCGACTACCAGCCCCGTCCACTGCCGGGGCCGGCCACCTCGACGACGGTGGACGGCTTCACCGTCGGCTACCAGGGCACCCCGCAGATCGGGGCGACAGTGCCACTGACCTTCCGGGTCGACGGCGCTGGCGGTGCCGCCCCGCTGGAGCGGTACCTCGGGGCGTACGGGCACCTGGTGGTGTTGCGCGAGGGCGACCTCGGTTACCTGCACGTGCACCCGGAGACCGAGCTGGTGGACGGTCAGATCAAGTTCTGGTTGACCACTCCCGGCCCGGGCCGCTACCGCCTCTACCTCGACTTCCAGGTGAACGCCGAAGTCCGAACCGCCGAACTCACCCTAACCGTCCCCTAGCTCCCACCCCCCACGGCCTCGGCGTTGATCATGAAGTTATTTTTTCACGCCCCGCCGGGGGGGGTGGAGAAAATAAAGGTCATACCCCCGCCC
>NZ_JBEXHP010000065.1:0-1320 GCF_040607895.1 Micromonospora sp. NPDC005220 | reverse complement strand
CCCCGGCCTCGGCGTTGATCATGAAGTTATTGCCTCTCGCCACGGCGTGTCGTGGCAATAACTTCATGATCAACCGCGCGGCAGGGGGTGGGGCAGGGGTGGGTGGGGCGGGTTAGCCGGCTCGGCGGATGGGGCGGCGGGCCAGGTAGCGGAGCAGGTCGCGGATGTGGTGCTTCTCCTCGGCGGGGACCGTCGGGTCGGCCAGCCGGTCCAGGATGGCCCGGACGTCGGCCTCGACCAGGCCGTCGTCGTGGCGTCGGCGGGGCGCGGGGCCGGCGTCGGGCAGCCCGAGCGCGCGGAACGCGGCAGCGACCGGCAGATCCAGTGCGGCGCAGAAGCCGCGAACCTTGGCCAACTCGGGATAGTCCTGCCAGTCACCGGCCAGCCAGCGGAACACGGTGGAGCGACCCACGCCCGTGTGCGAGGCAAGATCAGTCACGGTCCAGCCGCGTTCGTTGCGAGCGTCATCGATGGCGCGCCGGACGAAGCGGGCGAAGGCCATCTGCGGTGATACGTCGGCTGATCCCATCCGTGTGTGTCTTCCCCCCTGCCGGAGCGCCGGGACGATCCGACTTCCGAGGGTAGTACTCCTGGAGTTGGAAACAATTGACTGACCGCACAAACTGTCCCGTCGACGAGACTTTCTTGAAAGCGTGTGTGCAGAACGAAAATTGCACAGAGCGATCATCGTCGTTCTTCCCTTAAGCTCGGTGCCCGTCCCGACATGGCGTCTTTCGCCTGCCGCCTCCGATCGGACCACCGCCGAGGAGCACCATGGCCGAATCGAGCCGCCCCCAGCCGTACCAGCCCGGTGCGGTGAGCCTCTTCTTCGTCGTCAAGGCCGGCGTGTTCGCCGCCGCGTTCTGGATCTGGTTGCTGGTCCTGGTGCTCCGCACCGACGCCGCGACCGGTCTGCAGGTGCTGGCCGCCACCGGCACCATCACCACCACGCTGGTCGCGGTCCTGCTCGGTGCCCGGATGGCGTTGCAACACAACGCCGCCATTCGGCACGCCGAGGTGAAGAAGCTGCTGGTGGACATCTCCTGGAACGCCTTCGCGGCAGCCGGCAACGCGGAGACCGGGGGCAAGGTCGTACCATTCCCGACCGCCCCGGGCGACGGTGAGTGGGCCGCACAGCGGCCCGCCGCCGACCGGGTGTCGGTCCTCGATCGCAGTGCCGGCGAGCGCAACGGCGGCCGAGACCGCCGACGCTAGCCACCCGGAGCTAAGGGACGTCTCGTAACCCTGGCGTCTGTCTGTTAGGGACGGTCAGGCAGGATGCCCGGGTGCAGGTGATCACCGCAGCCCGTCCGGAGTGGA
>NZ_JBEXHP010000064.1:8128-32868 GCF_040607895.1 Micromonospora sp. NPDC005220 | reverse complement strand
GTTGTGGTGCCGGTTTGGCGGTGGACCGCGGCTTTTGCGGCCCACCACAACTCCATGATCGACCGGGCAGGGCGGCAGGGCGGCCGGGCGTCAGGGCGGCAGGGCGTCAGGGGGTGGCGGGGTGGGGTGCCGGGGTGAACGGGGCCAGGAGTAGATCGGTGAGGCGCCGCCGGGCATCCTCGTCACCGCTCATCCGCACCACGCCGGAATCAACAGCCGCGGCCATGGTGATCTCCTGTCCACAGAGGGCCCGAAGGGTGCCGATGTCTGCGCTGAGCGCCGCATCGGCATCGGCCGCCGGGCCGCGACGGATCTGCACCGCGTCGCCGGCGACCTCGGCGAGGTACGTGTCGGCGTCGATGTGGAACGCGTAGCTGCCGGCGAGGTCCGGGGTGCGCGCCGGATCGAAGGCTGCCTTGATGCTGAGCAGCAGGGAGTCGATGCCGAGAGTGCCTTCGGGCAGTTGGGGGGACTGGCTTCCCCAGCGCCCGAACTGCAGCAGGATCGGCTCCAGGGCGTGCTGGGCGACGGCCACCCGGGTTCGGCCAGGGTCCGCGCGGTCGGTCAGGGCAGGATTTCGACGTACCCGTCACTGCCGTGCACGCGGATCCGCTGCCCGTCGCGAATCAGCCGGGTCGCGTCGAGCACGCTCACGACCGCCGGCAGGCCGTACTCTCTCGCGATCACCGCGCCGTGCGTCATCGACCCGCCGACCTCCGTCACCAGACCGGCGATGCCGACGAACAGGGGCGTCCAGCTCGGGTCCGTGTGGGCGGTGACGAGGATGTCACCCGCTTCGAGGTCGGCCTGCGCCATGTCCAGGATGACGCGGGCCCGTCCTTCGACCGTCCCGGCGGACACCGGCACACCGACCAGCGCGCCCGCCGGCACGTCGTCGCGCCGGTACGCCCCAGTGATCATCTCGCCGTCCGAGGTCAGCACCCGGGGCGGGGTGAGCGCCTGGTACGACCGGAACGCGTCCCGGCGCCGCCGGATCAGCTTGTCGTCCACCCGGTGCGAGCGCACCACCTCGTGGAACTCCTCGAAGGTGAGGTAATAGACGTCCTCCGTCCCGGTGAGCACGCCGGCCCGCACCAGGCGCTCGGCCTCTGCCAGCAGGGCCCGCTTGTAGATGAAGTAGCGGCTGATGATGTCGTACTTCGGGTACTCCCGATAGCCGATGAAGGTCCGCACCCGGTCGATCATCCGCGCGGTCTCGTCGGCCTTCTGCTCTCCGTCCGGCAGCGCCCGCAGGCGGGTCACCACCTCCTGCGCCTTCCGCTGCGCCTGCTGTCGGCCCTGCTCGAAGCGCTGCCTGGCCGCGCCCGGCTCGAAGAGCTTGACGTTGTCGAGGAGTACCGGCACGAGCGTGCTGGGGCGTTCGCTCCACCGCGGCCTGGTGATGTCGATCTCCCCGACGCAGCGCATGCCGTACCGGTCGAGGTACGTCTCGATGGCGGCGCGTGCCTCGTCCCCGCCCGCGACCTTCGGCAGCTCGTCGAGGAAGCCGTCGTCCTCGACGCCCCGCAGGAACGCCACCACCTCCGGATGAGGACGGATCACGTCGGCGACGTCGAGCAGCGCCAGCCCCATCTCCGACGTGATGTTCCCGGGGGCGGACAGGGTGAGGGTGTCCGCGGCGTTCTTCTCACCCAGCCACTCCTGCAACCGGTCGTTGAGCCACCAGGTGGCCTCCATCCCGGCCATGATCGCCTGCATGCTCAGCGGATCGCCGAGCACCCGCCTGTGCTCCTGGAAGGCCGTCAGCAGGAAGTCGAACAGCGCCGTGCCGGTCACCGTCGCGATGTCGCGCCGCAGGGCGGCGATGGACGCCTCGCTACGCTCGATCAGCTCGGTCACGATGGCCGGGTCGGTCTCGATCGACGTGGGCGCGCCGCCGGTCGTCGGCCTACCGGGACCGCCGTCGTCCGGGAGCGTCGGAACGAAGTCCCGACGGTCGAGGACCGTCTCCAGCGCGTCCTTCATCAGCGGATCATCGCGCCCCGCCATCTTCAGGAAGCCAGCGCGGCTGGCGGGGGAGGCCAGCAGCCGGGTCGCGTCGACGAACAACCTCCCGCCGGCCTCCCGCATCGGGGCCATGGCCGTCAACTGCCACATGGAGAGCCCCAGCGGGCGCATCGCGTCGGTCATCATCTGCTGGTGACCGACCGAGAGGTAGACATGGTTCTCCTGGTCATCGGCCGCGGGGACCGGGAACAGCGTGGTGATCGGCCGGCTCTGCACGATCTGGAAGTCGTCGTCGACCAGGCACCATTCGATGTCCTGCGGGAGGCCGAAGTGCGCCTCGATCCGTCGCCCGAGCCGGACCAGCCGCACCACCTGCTCCTGCGTCAGCGCCGGCTGCTCCCGCCGCTGCGCTTCGATCGCCACCTCCCGCGTCCCGCCACCCGGCACGGCAGCGACGGCCCGCTGCTTGGCGGCGACCGTGCCGGTCACGACC
The DNA here is from genome assembly GCF_040607895.1 of Micromonospora sp. NPDC005220. Taxonomy (NCBI): domain Bacteria; kingdom Bacillati; phylum Actinomycetota; class Actinomycetes; order Micromonosporales; family Micromonosporaceae; genus Micromonospora; species Micromonospora sp. NPDC005220. The sequence continues at coordinate 30,407 of NZ_JBEXHP010000064.1, read as the reverse complement.
TCGCCGTCGCGCACCGTGAAGACGTCCGGGTTCACCAGACCGGACACCAGAGCCTCGCCGAGACCGAAGCTGGCGTCCACTGTCGCGACCTTCCGGTTGCCCGTCACCGGGTCCGCCGTGAACAGGATGCCGGCGGCATCCGGAAAAACCATTCGCTGTACGACGACAGCCATCTGCACCGTCCGGTGGTCGATGCCGTTGCGCAGGCGGTAGATGACGGCCCGCTCGGTGAACAGCGACGCCCAGCACCTGCTGACGTGCCGCAGGATCGCCTCCGGCCCCACCACGTTCAGGTAGGTGTCCTGCTGGCCCGCGAAGGACGCCGTGGGCGTGTCCTCCGCCGTCGCGCTGGACCGCACCGTGTAGGCGGCCTGCTCGCCGAACCGGGCGAGCGCGCCGGTGATCGCGGCGCCCAGGTCGCCCGGAATCGGGGTCTCCTCGACGCTGCGGCGGATCTCCGCGCTGAGCGTGCGAATCGCCTCCCGGTCATCCGGGCTCAGCCGCGACAGCCGATCGAGCAGATCGTCGATCGACGGCACCTGCGTCATGATCCGTCGGAAGGCGGCAGTCGTCACGCAGAAACCGGCCGGCACCCGGACGCCGTCGATCCGGGACAGCGCGCCCAGGTGCGCGGCCTTGCCGCCGACGACCGACACCTGCGTCTCGTCGACCTCCCGAAGATCCACCAGCGGTACCCGGTCGCCGCGGCCCCCGTCCATCGACAACACACCCACGTCGCGCCCCCGTTACCTCTTTTGTGCTGGTCCGGCCGCCGATTCTGCGCCACGACCGGGGTCTTGCGGCAAGCCCCCCGGTGCGATATACGTTAGAAGTGGCAGGGAGTGTGATCTCCTTGCCACTTGTTCTTTGCGCGGCCGATGGTGCCGTTCAGCCGTCGCGGCGCGGCGCGATGCGCCGCCCTCGGCTGACCTGCCAGGAGGCGGTGGGCCGCATGCGGATCCGGATCGACGGCGGCGATCTCCCCGGTCGGCGTCCCGGTCGGGAGGCAGACGCGCTGCGGCTGAGCAACGTGCACGTCGGGGTCCAGCGCAAGACCGAGGTGGTCGACCAGGTGCCGGCCGACGCGGCCAGCGCCACCTGGTCCATGGAGGTGTCCAGCCGCGAGGTCGACGGAATGCTCGACGTCGGCGGCCCGTGGGTGCACGGCCGCCCCGGGGCGCGATTTCTCTATCTGAGCTGGGGCGCGGTGACCCAGGACGGCTTCGCCATGTTCCGACGGGCGAAGCTGATGTTCACCGACGTCCCGACCGAGCTGCTGCGCGCCGCCCACCAGGGCAGCGGGACGCTTGTCGGCCGGGTCGGGCTGACCGATGCCGCCGGTGAGCCGATCTGCGCTCGGGTGCGCCCTCCCGCCATCGCCTGGACGGTGGAGTGACTGTCGGCGCCCCGGCTAGCTGCCGAAGTCGACGCCGCTAAGCGAGACGGAGCGGTACGCGGCGAGGCGTTCGGCCTGTGCGGTGATGGCCTTACGGGTGGCGTCCGACAGCCGGTGCCACGGCTGGACGGCGACAGTGAACGTCGTGCCGGACTTGCGGGGACGCCAGGTGCCGACCAGTTCGCCGTCGACCAGGACCGCGCCGGGGCGACCCAGCACCGGCCACAACTCCTTGGCGTGGGCGGCGTCCGGCACCAGTGTGGCCCGATCCTTGGCCTGGAGGAACAGGTCGTACGGGCCGAGCAGGCGGGTGGCCCGGCCGTCGGCCGACTCCAGCGCATCCTCGTCGGCGGCCAGCAGTGAGCGCACCTCGCGGCCGACCGTCACCTCGATCACATCGTCGGGCCAGTGCGCCTTCACGTCCTTGACCGGGGCGTCGAGATAGTCGGCCACCTGTTTCGGGGTGGCCGGCCCGAGCAGGCGCAGGTACGTACGGATGAGGTCGAAGCGGTCACCCGGAGCTGCCGCCTTCCGGAACCCGGTGATGCGCCGCAGGACCGGAGGTGAGGTGTCGAGCTGCAACTCCAGCCCGGCCCGCACGGCAGCGAGCCGGAACGGCATCTCGTAGAGGTGGGTGGCGTCGCACGGCCGGCAGAACCGCAGATACGGCTCGGGCAGCCCCGCGGTCAGGCGGCCGGAGACGTCCCCCTTCACCGTCGGCGCGGTGACGATGGCCCGCATCCGGGCGGCGATCTCGTCCAGGGCCGCGAGATTGTCGATGCCGGCAGCCTTCAACGGCTTGGCGGCGTCGTAGATGCGCTTGCCCGCGTCGGCATCGGAGAAGGGTTCGACGGCGGCCGCCACCTGCGCAACGTCCGCCCGCCGGTACAGGTGGGGCGCGCCCCGCACGGTCCACAGCAGGACCATGTCCGGGTCGGACAGCGCGGACACGTCCACCCCGCGCACCGCCAGCGCCCACCGGGCGCCGTCCGGACCGGTGTTCTGCACCCCGATGTCCAGCACGGCGGTGTCGGCGAGCGTGCCCTCGTCCCGGCTCAGCTGCTGGGCTCGGACCCGGAAGTTCATCACCTGGTGCCGATCGACCATGTCAGCACCCTAGCTAGTTGCGGCGGAGCTGCCGGTGGGTCCAGGCGCGCAGCGCCCATTCGACCGGCCCGTACCGAACCGCCGCAGCCCCCACGAGCTGGCCATCAGCTGAGCGCCTCAGGCCACCAGGGAGACCCGCCCGTTGTCCAGGTCGTAGCGGGCGCCCACCACGCGCAGCGCGCCCTCGTGCACCTTCTCGGCGATGATCGTGCTGCGTGCGCTGAGCGCCCGCACCTGCGCGGCGATGTTGGCCCGGACCCCGTTCTCCACCGGGTCGCCGGGCTGGTCCAGCACCGGCTCGACGACCGGACGTAGGGCGTCCACGATGGTGCCGATGTGCCCGGGTGCCGTGCCGCCGGTGCGGATGGCGTCGATGGTGGCGGTGATCGCGCCGCAGCGTTCGTGACCGAGGACGACGATCAGCAGGCTGCCGAACTCCTCCACCGCGAACTCGACGCTGCCAAGCAGCAGGTCGTCGACGATGTTGCCGGCCACCCGGTTGTCGAACAGGTCACCCAGCCCCTGGTCGAAGAGCACCTCGGGGGCCACGCGGGAATCCGCGCAGCCGACGGTGATGGCGAACGGGTGCTGGCCGGCGGCGAGCCGGTGCAGGTCGGCCAGCCCCTGGTGCGGGTGCCGGCCGTGGCCGGAGGCGAACCGCCGGTTGCCGGCCAGCAGTTGGCGCAGCGCCTCCGTCGGCGTGTCGATCGGGCCCTCGACTGGTCTGGCGGCGGCGGCGGACGGGCTGGCCGCGGCCGCCCCGAGCGCGACGGCGGCGGCGCCACCGGCGGTCAGCAGCGAACGGCGGGACAGGTGGGAAGGTGCCACGATCGTCTCCCTGAGGTGAGGAATCTCGCCTCTTCTTACCAGCCCGCCGTCCACAATGGTGGCCGCCCGTGCCGGGGGCGGCGTACGACTGCGCCCTGAGCCGCAGCGGGTACGGGGTTGACCTTGACACAGTGACAAGGTCTGCACTGGTTCGAGGAGGTGCTTCCGATGATCATGCCGAAACAGGACGGGACCGCGACGAGGGTTCTTCGCGCGCTGGCGAGCAGCGACTCGTCGGTGCGGCTGCGCGCGGCGCTCGCGGTCGGCACGAGCCCGGATCCGCAGCTCATCGACACCCTCATCGAGCGATGCGCGGTCGAGCCCGACTTCTCCGTACGCGAGATGCTCACCTGGGCGCTCCTGCGCCACCCACCCGCACTGACCGTCGCGAAGCTCACCGATGAGCTTCGCTCGGAGCGCGCGCAGGCCCGAAGTCAGGCGTTGCACACGCTGTCCAAGGTCGGGGACCGGCGAGCCTGGCCGGCGATCACCCGGGCGTTGCTGACCGACGCCGACGACGAGGTGGCGCGGAGCGCCTGGCGCGCGGCGGTCGCGCTCGTACCCGCCGGTGGGGAGCTCGAGGTGGCCACGGTGTTGTCGACGCAGCTCGGGCGGGGCGGGCGGGAGATGCAATTGAGTCTCAGCCGGGCGCTGATCGCGCTCGGCGAGGTGGTCATGCCGATCCTGCGCGCCGCGACGGTGGATCTCGACCCGCGCGTACGCGTGCACGCGGTCGCCACCCAACGGCTGATGCGGGACCCGGATGCCGGGTTCGAGTTCGCGATCGAGGCGGCGAAGCGGGTCGTCGCCCTCGGGCCCGACGGGCGAGAAGGGATGACGCCGGGTGTTGATCGGTGAGGTGGCGCGACGGTCCGGGGTCAGCGCCCGCATGCTCAGGCATTACGACGCGCTCGGGCTGATCCGGCCCACCGGTCGCACCGGTGCCGGCTATCGCGAGTACACCAGCGAGGACATCCGGCTGATCTTCCACGTCGAGAGCCTGCGGTCGCTGGGCCTGTCACTACGTGACGTCCGCCGCGCGCTCGACGATCCCGGCTTCACACCCGCCGAACTCGTCAACGACCTCATCCGGCGGACGCGGCTCCGCATCGCGGATGAGATGGAGCTGCTCAGCCGACTTCGTCAGATCGGTGCCGCAGACCCCGCCGACTGGGCGGACGTCCTTCAGGTCGTCACGCTCCTTCGGGCACTCGCCTCGGAGAGCGCGGGCACCCGCCAACGCGCCGCCCTGTCCTCGGTCGGTCCGGTGCCGGTGGAGGCACTTGTCGAGGCGGTGCTGAGTGAGTCGGACCCGAACGTCGCCGGAGCCCTGCGCTGGGCGCTGGCGCAGTCCGGCGACGGCGGGTTGGCGCTGTTGGTTGAGGGCCTCGGCTCACCGGAGGCCGAGGTACGCAGGCGTGCGGTCCAGTCCGTCGCCGAGATCCCGCACGCTGCGGTGACCGACGTGCTGCGGGACGCCCTCGCGAACCCCGACATGGTGGTCCGCGGCTACGCGGCTCTGGCGCTCGGGGCGCGCGGAGTGGCGGAGGCGGTTCCACCGTTGATCGACATGGTTGTCGAGGAGACCAAGGATGTCGACGCCGCGGACGCGCTGAGCCTGCTGGCGGCCGATCCCGCGCTGGCAGACCAGATCGCGATCCGGCTCGTTGCCTGCCTCGGACGGAGCGGCGTGGCACCGTCTGTACGGCGGCGGCTGACCGAGGCGCTGGCGGACATCCCAGGGAACACCGCCGTACGAGCCCTCACGGACCTGTCGCACGACGAGGACCGCGCCGTCGCACTGACGGCGACCTCCATCCTCGCCCTCCGGGACGCGGCTTCACCATGACCAGACGCTGCGCAGCCGTCCAGAGTGGGCGAGGGATCCATCGAATTGATCATCGATGGGACTTCGACTATCGTGCCCGTCCGTGAAGTCATCTCGTCTTATCTCTGCCCTGTTGATTCTTGCCGCCACGACGGCGCTCGCCGCCTGTGGCGACGGTGACAAGGCGACGACCGCCGGATCCACCACGCCCGCTCCCACGTCCGCAGCCCCGTCCTCGGCGGTCACGTCCGCCGCCGCCACGCCGGCCGGGGGTGGCGGCGCGAGTGACAAGCAGCTCTGCGAGTCGATGAAGAAGGCCAATGACGAGATGCGGGCCGAGCTGGTAAAGGTCGCCACGACCGGCGAGGCGTCGGCGGCGGACTTCAAGAAGCTCCTGACTGACCTGGAGCAGAAGGTGACCACGGCCGCCTCGACCGGCGACGGCAAGCTGGCCGATGCCCTGCGGGCGTTCGGCGCCGAGGCGGCGAAGGCCGCGGCCGCGGCGGACCCGGCGACCGCCGCCGACAATCCGGCCTTCGAGAAGGCCGGCAAGGACGTCAGCACCGCGTGCAAGGCGACCGGCGTCAACATGGTTCTCTGATCATCGTGGCCCGATCGGGTCGGGTGTGACGATGGACGGCCCGCACGCTCTGCGCGTGCGGGCCGTCCATCGTTGGCAACGGAGGCGGTGGTCAGCCGCCGGCGAAGGTCTGGAGTCCTGGCCTCAGCTGACCGTGCCGTCAGCGCTGGTCGGGGCGTTGGCGGGCGAACGCGTCGCGCTTGCCCCAACGGCCGGGGATGTCCAGCAGCGCGATCTGCCCGAAGGTGGTGGGCAGCGCCGGGTCCACGGCCAGGTGGTCCTCGTGCGGGTTGATCCCGAGCATGGTGCGGATCAGCAGCATGGAGGCGCCGCTGGACCACGCCTGCGGACTGCCGGCGGTCGGGTACCGAACCGGAAACCGGGTGGTGTCGCGGTCGAACCCGCCGAACGCCTCGGGTAGCCGACCCTCCAAGTAGGTGGCGGCGGAGAGGATGCCCTCGGCGATGCGGGCCGCCTCGTTGCCGAACCCGTAGCGGCGCAGACCCCAGGCGATGAACGAGTTGTCGAACGGCCAGACCGTGCCGTTGTGGTAGCCGAGCGGGTTGTAGCGGCGCTGCCCCTCGGCGAACGTCCGCACCCCCCAACCGGAGAAGAGCGCCGGACCCATCAGGTGCTCGACCACCCGGGCAGCCCGCTCCGGTGGCACGATGCCGCTCCACAGCAGGTGCCCGATGTTGGATGACAGGCTGTCCACGGGGGTGCCGTCGTGGTCGAGCGCGAGGGCGTAGAAGCCGCCGTCCTCCAGCCAGAAGTCCCGGTTGAACCGGTCGTACAGGGCCGCCGCCTCGCGCTCCAACCGCTCGGCGAACGTGGGATCGTCCCACACGTCACGGGCCAGTCGTGCTCCTCGGATCTTCGCGTCGTAGGCGTACCCCTGGGTTTCGCAGGTGGCCCTGGGGAAGCCCGGCAGCCGGCCGTCGGCGTAGGAGATGCTGTCCCAGGAGTCCTTCCAACACTGGTTGTCCAGCCCGGTGGCGCGGTTGCGACGCTGGTACCAGACGTAGCCGGTGGAGGTCAGGTCCGCGTACCTGTCGATCCAGTCCAGCGCCGCACGGGCCTCCTGCTCCAACTCCATCACCAGCGCGGTGTCGCCGCTCCACCGCTCGTACTCGTCGAGCAGCACCACGAACAGCGGTGAGGCGTCCACCGTGCCGTAATAGGGGGAGTGCGGCTGCTCCTCGAACGCGGCCGACTCCCCGTAGCGCAGCTCGTGCAGGATCCGGCCCGGGTCCTCCTCCAGCACGTCGTCGGTCCGGGCGCCCTGCAGCGACGCGAGGATCCGCAGTGTCGGCGGGGTCAGTGACGGGGTGACGGGCAGAGTCTGCAAGCAGGTCAACAGGCTGTCGCGACCGAAGAGGGTCATGAACCAGGGCAACCCGGCCGCGGGCACGGTAGCGCCGCCGAGCGAGAGCGGGGCGAAGCGCAGCGCCGCCAGGTCCAACAGGCTGCGGTGGTAGACCTGCTGAAGGGCGACGCTCTCGGTGTCCAGGGTCGGGGCCGCCGCGACCCAGGCCCGCACGCTCGTGGGTAGGGTGGAGTCGTCCGGCCGTTGGGCCCGCAGGGTGGAGCGCAGGTCGACGCCGTCCGGACGCAGCGCCCGCATCACGGCCCGCAACCGCGTCGACCACTGCTGCCCGGGGCACAGTCGGACGGTGAACCGGAGGCCTCCCGGGTCGAACTCGGCGGGCTCACTCGCCGACACGACAACCTCACGACGGTAGGTGCCCCGCCGGTAGCCCAGCCGCAGTTCGTTCGAGCCGACGTGCGTGTAGTGCGCGCCGGTCTTGTCGCCGATGCCGAACTTGATCTCGAAGATGTCGGCGAAGTCGGCCGCCACCTCCAGGCGTACGTCGAGCGTCACGTCCTGCTCGCCGTAGTTGAAGATCGTCAGTGACTCGGTGAGGTCCGGGCCGATGCGCCTGCGCCGAATGGCCGACACGTCGGCCTCCACCTAGTCCACCGCCGCGCCCGGCACCACGAAGAAGGTGACCTCGAAGTACTGGCTGTCGTCCACCGACAGCGCGGTCATGCACTCGCCGTCGACGGTGAGTCGCCAGCGGGACAGGAAGCGGGTGTCGGCGGCGAAGAGGCCGACCGGGGTGCTCGGGGACGACTCCACGTCGCCGCTGGCGTCGGACACCATGAAGGTGTTCCCGTCGATGCAGGCCGCGGTGCCCGCGATGTCCCTCATCGGTCACGTCCCACTGTCCGGGTCGTCGGGCTGAAGCGACCCGGGCTCTCGCGGGAACAGCCGCCCGATGCGCAACGCCAGGGCGAGGTCACCGTCGACCATGATCTCGCCCCGGGTGATCGCCGCCAGCCCGTTCACCTCGCCCCGCGCCATCGCCTCCGCGAGCTGCGCGGACACCTGGATCACCGTGGTGGCGGGATCACCGCTTCTGGTGACCCGCATCTGGCCATGATCGATGTCCAGCAGCCACTGCTCCAGGTGGCCGTCGTCGCGGATGTCGAACCGCACACTCCCACAGACCTTGCTGAACCGCGGATCCTGGCCGGCGACCGTCAACCGCTCGAAGAAGGCGCTGGTCGCCGACATCAGACCTCCTCGGGCGCTGCTAACAGCGGGTGCCGGCTACCCGGTGCGGGACCCTTCTAACGTCGGGCGGCGCTCCTCGGTCAGGACGTGTTCCCGCCCACTCTGCCCGCATCGGATGTTCTGGGCCGAACCTGGCGCATGCGGCACGTGTAGGACATAGCGTCACGGGGGCGGGGACCACCGCCGCCCCCGCCGGCGGACCGGCGGCGACGCCCACCGGAAGGGACCGGACATGAGTCGTGTCGACACAGTGCTCCTGCCGGAGCTGGACGGGCCGGTGCCGGCGACGCTGCCGGGCGCGCTCGGCCTGCTGAGCCTGGCCCTGGGAGTGGGCGCGCTGGTCGCGCCCGGACCCATCGCCCGGATGACGGGGGTGGACGACTCCCCGGCCGCGCGGGCCGTGCTTCCGGCCATCGGCCTGCGGGAGCTGGGCAGCGCCGCCGGCCTGCTCAGCGGCCGGCGCCCGGCCGGCTGGGCCTGGAGCCGGGTGGCCGGCGACGCAATGGACCTCACCCTGCTCGGGCGAGCCCTCGCCGACCGCGGCGGTGAACGCCGCCGCAGGGTCGCGCTGACCACCCTCGCCATCGCCGGCATCACCGCCGTCGACGTGCTCGCCGCCGTACGCATCAGCCGGGCCCGCCGGGCCCGCTCCCGGCTGATCCGGCTGGAGATCGCGGTGACGGTGAACCGGTCACCCGCCGAGGCGTACCGGTTCTGGCGAGACATGGAGAACCTGCCCCGGTTCATGGCGCACCTGGAATCCGTACGCGCCGACGACCTGCGCCGCTCGCACTGGATCGCCCGGGGACCGGCCGAGCACCGGATCGAGTGGGATGCCGAGATCATCGACGACCAGCCGAACAAGTCGATCACCTGGCGTTCGCTGCCCGGGACCGGGGTGCCCAACGCCGGGCGGGTGCGGTTCGTGCCCGCGCCCGGCGACCGGGGCACCGAGGTACGGGTGGAGCTGCGCTACGCGCCGCCGGCCGGGACGCTCGGCCGGGCGGTGGCGAAGCTCTTCGGCGAGGAACCGGAGCAGCAGATCCGGGACGACCTGCGCCGGTTCAAGCAGATGCTGGAGACCGGCGAGGTGGTCCGCTCCGAGGGCAGCCCCAACGGCATCTCGGTACGCCAACAGGCCATGCAGCGCCCCGCCCAGCCGCTGCCGGATTCCCGCCGCTGACCGCCCGAGCTCTCCGAAAGGGACCGAGAATGAAGGCCACCGCCTGGATGGGCACCGACAGCGTCAAGGTCATCGACGTACCCGACCCGAAGATCATGAACGCCCGGGACGCGATCGTCCGGATCAGCACCACCGCGATCTGCGGCTCCGACCTGCACCTCTACCACGGCTACATCCCGGCGATGCGCAAGGGCGACATCCTCGGCCACGAGTTCATGGGCGAGGTGGTGGAGGTCGGCCCGCAGGTCCGCAACCTCGCCCCCGGCGACCGGGTGGTGGTGCCCTTCCCGATCGCCTGCGGGCACTGCTCGTCCTGCCAGCGCGGCCTCTACTCGGTCTGCGAGAACTCCAACCCCAACGCCGGCATCGCCGAGAAGATCATGGGGCACTCGCCGGCCGGCATCTTCGGCTACTCCCACCTGCTCGGCGGCTACGCCGGCGGTCAGGCCGAGTACGCCCGGGTGCCGTTCGCCGACGTCGGTCCGGTCAAGGTGCCCGACGAGATCAGCGACGACCAGGCGGTGACGCTGGCCGACGTGTTTCCCACCGGCTACATGGGCGCCGAGATGTGCGACATCAAGCCCGGGCAGGTGATCGCGGTCTGGGGCGCCGGGCCGGTCGGGCTGCTCGCCGCGGCCAGCGCCCGGCTGCTCGGCGCGGAACGGGTGATCGTCATCGACAGGTTCCCGTACCGGCTGCGGCTGGCCGAGGAGCACATCGACGCCGAGACGATCAACTACGAGGACGTCGACGTACTGGACACGCTCAACGAGATGACCGCCGGCCGAGGCCCCGACGCCTGCATCGACGCGGTCGGCATGGAAGGCCACCACGGCAACGCCACCATGTACGCGTACGACCGGGCCAAGCAGGCCGCGCGGGTCGAGACGGAACGGCCTTTCGCGCTGCGGCAGGCGATCCTGGCCTGCCGCTCCGGAGGGGTGGTCTCGGTCGTTGGCGCGTACGGCGGCTTCGTCGACAAGTTCCCGATGGGCGCGTTCATGAACCGTTCGCTGGTCATGCGGACCGGTCAGTGCCACGTCCAGCGCTACACCCGACCGTTGTTGGAGCGCATCCAGCGCGGCGAGATCGACCCGAGCTTCATCGTCAGCCACCGGATGCCGCTGCGGGACGCTCCGAAGGGCTACAAGATCTTCCAAAAGAAACAGGACGACTGTACGAAGGTGCTGCTCAAGGTCTGACCGAGCGGCAGGTGTGCCGGCGGGGGACTGCTGCACGCGCTGCCTGTGGAGCTGATGTCGCAAACGAATCAGCTCCGAAGGAGCCGACCACCACCTCGGCCACCACCGCGGGTCGCCCTCCGTGCACACGGCGCAAACTCGGGGCACGCCCCACGTCCGGCGGCGGGCTAGCGTGTCGCCATGGACAGTGGTGGCACGTCGGTGCCGGCCTCGGCCGACCTCACCGTCCGGCTGCGGCCGGTCGCCGAGCCCGACCTGGCGATGTTCCGGCGGTTATGCACCGAGCCGGGCCTGATCGGTCTGGACTGGGCCGGCTTCACGGACGCCGGCGCGCCGGCGCGGCGGTTCGCCGTCGACGGGTACCTCGGCGAGGACGACGGGCGGCTCATCGTCGAGGTCGAACCGGAACGGGCCGCCGCCGGCATCGTCAGCTACAGCGCGGGGCGCTACGCCGGCCGAGCGTCGTACTGGGAGATCGGCATCGTCCTGCTGCCGCCCTGGCGGGGACGGGGCATCGGCTGGCGCGCGCAGGCGTTGCTCTGCGACTACCTCTTCCAGCACAGCCCGGCGCAGCGTATCCAGGCCGGCACCCACCCGGAGAACGTGGCCGAACAGCGGGCGCTGGAGAAAGCCGGCTTCCAGTTGGAGGGGATCGTGCGGGCCAGCGAGTTTCGGGCTGGTCAGTGGCGCGACGGGTACCTCTACAGCCGGTTGCGCGACGACCCTTCCCCCTGGGACGCGGCGGGCGGCTAACGAGGGCGGCGTCAGGCAGCCGCCGAGCAGGGGACCGGACGCCCGCCGTTTGTGGCCAGGGAGCGTGGGAACTCGTCCCGTGCGTCCGCAGGCAGGCCTGACGGCATGCCGACGAGACCGAAGGAGCGGGGCATGGAGTACGAGCAGATGATCGCCACGGTACGACAGCGCGCGGGCCTCGGTGAGAACGAGGCTGTGCGGTCCGTACAGGCCGTTCTGTCGGTGCTCGGCGAACGGCTCGCCGGACGGGAGGCCGACAACCTGGCGGCACAGCTGCCGGATCGGCTGGACGCGTCGGTCACCCGTAATCCGCAGGGCCGCCGGTGGGACATCGCTGAGTTCCTGAAGCACGTCGGCGACCGGGAGCAGGTCGCGGATGCGGACCAGGTGCGTCAACACGCCCAGGCGGTGTTGCGTACGGTCGCCGAGGCGCTGAATGACGACGAGCGACACGACCTGCTCGCCCAGCTGCCGGGCGGCATCATCGATCTCTTCGGTGTTCCCACCCCGCGAGGCTGAGCCCCGCGCGGATCGGGCCACCCGGCGCGCTCACGGGATCGGCCACTCGTGCACCGGCCGGTTGCTGTGCATCAGGTCCACGTAGTGCCGGACCACCTCACGCAGCGCCGCCGGCCGGTCCAGGTGGTCGGCGGTCTCCAGCCGGTGCAGCGTCTCCACCTGCCAGGTCGCGCCGTTGCGGCCGGTCAGGCAGCGCTGCTCGATGATGCCGAGCAGCCGGTCCCGCTCGGCCGGGTCGAGCCCCCACCGGTCCAGGCCGTGATGCGCCATCGGCAGCAACCGGCGCAACACCAGCTCGGTGGCCGGCAGGTAGCCGAGACCGGGCCAGAAGACCTGCGCGTCGATGCCGTGCCGGGCACAGCTGGTGAAGTTCTCCTCGGCGGCGCTGAACGACATCTGCGACCACAGTGGCCGGTCCGACTCGGCGAGGGCGCGGACCAACCCGAAGTAGAAGGCGCCGTTGGCGATGGTGTCCAGCACGGTCGGGCCGGCGGGCAGCACCCGATTTTCCACCCGTAGGTGCGGTCGGCCACGCGACACGTCGTACACCGGGCGGTTCCACCGGTAGACGGTGCCGTTGTGCAGCCGCAGTTCGGCCAGATTGGGCACCTCGCCGGCCGCGAGGGCCTGCGCCGGGTCCTCCGGGTCGCAGACCGGCAGCAGCGCCGGGAAATACCGTACGTTCTCCTCGAACAGGTCGAACACGCTGGTGATCCAGCGTTCGCCGAACCAGACCCGGGGCCGTACCCCCTGGGCCTTGATCTCTTCCGACCGGGTGTCGGTGGCCTGCTGGAACAGCGGGATGCGGGTCTCGCGCCACAGCTCGCGGCCGAAGAACAGCGGCGAGTTCGCGCCGACCGCGACCTGGATGCCGGCCACCGCCTGGGCGGCGTTCCAGTAGTCGGCGAACTGGGGCGGGCTGACCTGGAGGTGGAACTGGGTGCTGGTGCAGGCCGCCTCCGGGGTGATCGTGTCGGCGGTGACCGCCAGGCGTTCCACCCCGCTGATCGCGATCGGCAGATCCTCGCCGCGGGCCGCGAAGATCTGCTCGTTGAGCAGCTTGTAGCGGGGGTTGGCCGAGAGCGTCTCGGCGGTCAGGTGCTCCGGGCGCAGCGTCGGCAGGATGCCGATCATGACCATGTGCGTGCCGATCGCCCGAGCCTTCACCTCGGCGGCGTTCAGGCTGGCCCGCACGTACTCCTCGAAGTCCGCCGTGCCGGTGCCGGTCAGCCGGCGCGGCGGCACGTTGATCTCGATGTTGAACTGGCCCAGCTCGGTCTGGAAGCTCGGGTCCGCGATGGCCGCCAGCACGTCGGCGTTGCGCATCGCCGGATTCGACGCCTCGTCGACGAGGTTCAGCTCGATCTCCACGCCGGTCATCGGCCGGTCGACGTCGAAACGGGACTCGCGCAGCATCTCGGCGAAAACATCCAGGCAGCGGCGCACCTTGTCGCGATAGCGGGCCCGATCCTCTCGACTGAAGGTTCGCACGCCGACGTCCTCGCCCATGGTCACCACCCTGTCACCGCTGGTTCCCCTAACCTCGCACGTGATCGGCGAGTGGGGGAAGACCCGATGGTCCTTTACCTACCCAACTGCCCGCCCTGTTAGCCAAGCCGGAGCACACCGATAGCATTGCGGGCCGAAAGGTGGTGGCGTGCGGATGCGCGAGAAGGTGACCCGGCTGTTCGTCGCGGCGGCGATCGCCGAGGCCTGCTCCTGGCTGGCCCTGCTGGTCGGCATGCTGGTCAAGTACGGCCCGACCGACAACGAGCTGGGCGTCAAGATCTTCGGGCCGATCCACGGCGGCCTGTTCGTCGCGTACGTCCTGCTGGTGCTGGCCGTGGCCCGGCTGCACCGGTGGAGCCTGCTGGCCACGGCGGTGGCCCTGGCCAGCGCGGTGCCGCCGTTCGCCACCCTGGCCTTCGAGCGCTGGGCCCGCCGCCGGGGAATGCTCGGCGTCGACCGGCAGCCGGCCCACGAGCCCGCCCCGGTCGGCTGAGCGGCGAGCCCGCCCGGGGTCGGCTGAGCGGCTGAGCCGGCGCGGGGGCCGTTCGGCAGTGGTCGGGCCGGGTGAGATCAGGTCAGCGCGGAGCAGGCCGCGACACCGGCCAGCAACAGCGCGCCCAGGAACGCCTGCAACAGCAGCGGCGGCCCGAGATGCGACCAGAGCGTCGCGGTACGCGGGGTCAGCAACTGCCCGGTGGTGAGGTTGACGATCCGCTCGATCCGGGGCGGCAGCTCCGGGTCGCGTTGCGGGCGCAGGGTGAGCTGCACCTGATCCGCCGGGTGCAGGGCGCTCTGCGGCAGGTGACCGTGCAGCTCCACCTCGCAGAGCTGACCGGCGGTGTTGCGCAGCCGCACCGGGGTGACCAGGTATTCCGGGCCCTGCTTCAACTCCTTCCAGCGACGCCGGGTGCGGCCACCGCCGAAGGAGAAGAGCGAGCGCAGCAGCAGGGCGGGCAGCCGGGCGAAGGCCGCCGCGGCGAGCACCGCGACCAGCACCGGTTGACCGACGCGTACCTCCCGGGTGTAGCCGTCGAGCAGGCGGACGAGCCGCCCGGTGACGATTCGTTCCGTCGGGTGCACGATCCGCCGGGTATCGAGTCCGCTGTCCATCTTCACCACCGAGAGTCCGCTTGTGTTCACAGATCGTATCGACGTCCTCGGTTGAACGACGTGAATGAAACCGGGTCACGGGCTCACGGCCGCGAGGTGACATCCCGGGCGACCCGGGTAAGCGGGGGGCCGAGCTGGAAAGGGGTCGAGCATGCAGCTGTCCTTCCTGCGCCCGCTCTACGACCGTCCCGGGCCGTGGTGCTCGGTGTATCTGGACGCCTCCGCGGACACGGAGGACGCTAAACCGGCCCTGGACCTGCGCTGGCGCGCCCTCCAGAGTCGGCTCGCCGAACAGGGGGCCGACGAGGCGAGCGTCGCCGCGCTGGACCGGGTGATCCGTGGTCACGACCCGATGGTCGGTGACTACGGCCTGGCGGTCTTCGCCAGTCACGGCCGGGTGGTGCTCTCCGAGTACCTGTCCGCGCCGCCACTGCGCGATCTGGCCAGCTACGGGCTGCTGCCGCACGTGATGCCGCTGCTCGCCCAACGCGGCGAGCAGGTGGCCTGGGTACGGGTGGTCGCCGACCGGGTCGGCGCCGACGCGATGGCAGTCAGCGCCGGCGGGGTGCCCCGGCGGGCGCACGTCGCCGGCCGGGACGAGTACCCGCTGCGGCGGGTGAAGCCCGGCGGCTGGTCCCAGTCGCGCTACCAGCGGGCGGCGATGGAGGCGTGGCACCAGAACGCCGGCGACGTCACCGCGGCGACCGTGCAGCTGGCCGACCGGGTCGGCGCGGACGTGGTGGTGGTCGCCGGTGACGTCCGGGCCACCGGAATGATCGCCGCCCAGATGCCGGAGCGCTGGCAGGACCTGGTGGTCCGGACCGATGCCGGCTCCCGGGCCGGCGGCGCCGACCAGACGCTGCTGGACGACCTCACCGTGCAGACCATCGCCGAGATCGCCGAGCAGCGGATCAGCGCCGCGTTGGACAAGTTCGGCGTGCAGGAGGACGTGGGCGGGGGTCTCGACGCGGTCGTCTCGGCCCTGCAACGCAACCAGGTCGACACGATGATCATCGTGGACGACCCGTCGGCAAACGGTGAGCTGTGGATCGGCCCGGAACCCACCGAGATCGCCGTCGACCCCGGGCAGCTGGCCGCCATGTCGGTGGCCGACCCGCAGCGGGTACGCGCCGACGCGGCGCTGGTCCGGGCGCTCGTCGGCACCGACGCGGCACTGACCGTGCTCGGCCCCGACGAGGCGCCCGACCTGACCGACGGCGTCGGCGCGGTACTGCGTTACGTCGACCCCAGCACACCGGGGCGCGGCAATGGTTGACCGGACGGTTGCGGACGTCGTGGTGGAGCGGCTGCTGGCGTGGCGGGTTCCCCGCGCCTTCGGGTACCCGGGTGAGGCGATCGCTCCACTGGTCGACGCGCTGGACCGGACCGGCGGTGAACCGGCGTTCATTCCGGCCCGACACGAGGAGACCGCCTCGTTCATGGCCACCGGGCACGCCAAGTTCACCGGTGGCATCGGGGTCTGCCTCGCCACCCAGGGGCCCAGCGCCGTCCAGCTGCTCAACGGCCTCTACGACGCCAAGCTGGACAGCAAGCCGGTGGTGGCGATCGTCGGGGAGGACATTTCCGGGCCGCTCGGCGGCGCGCACCAGGAGATCGGGCTGAGCCGGCTCTTCGGGGACGTGTGCAACCAGTTCGTCCGGTACGGCCGCCGCCCCGAGGACGTGGGCGCGCTGCTGGACCAGGCGTTCCGCACGGCGGCGGCGACCCGCAGCCCGACCTGCGTGGTGTTGCCCCGGCAGTTGCAGGAGTCCCTGGTGCCCGACCTCCAGACGTACGCCGCGGTGATCTCGGCGACTCCCGGCGAGCCGCTGGCCCGGGTGCTGCCGCACGAGGCGGACCTGGACGCCGCCGCGCAGCTGCTCAGCGGCGGCCAGCGGACCGCGATCCTGGTGGGCCAGGGCGGCCGGGACGCGGCCGCCGAGATCATCGAGATCGCCGACCGGCTCGGCGCCGGGGTGGCCACCTCGCTGCTGGGCAAGCCGGTGCTCGACGAGCGGCTGCCGTTCCACACCGGGGTGCTCGGGGAGGTCGGCACCCCGGCGGCGGCCGAGCTGATGGGTGGTTGCGACACGCTGCTGATGGTCGGCACCAACGACCCGTGGACCGACTACTTCCCGATGCCCGAGCAGGCGCGCACCGTGCAGATCGACATCGACGGCCGCCGGATCGGCACCCGGTACCCGGCCGACGTGCCGCTGGTCGGTGACGCCGCCGAAACGCTGCGGGCGCTGCTGACGCGGGTACACGGTCGGTCCGAGCAGCAGTGGCGCGCCACCGTGGAAAGTTCGGTGGACCGGTGGCGGGAGGTCGCCGCCGAGCGCACCGCCGCCGCAGCGGAGCCGGTCAACCCGCAGCTCGTCCTCCAGGAGCTGTCCGCCCGGATCCCCGGCACCAGCGCGGTCGCGGTCGACGTCGGCTCGGTGCTCTACTGGTACGCCCGACACCTGGTCCTGCCGCCCGGGGTCAACGCACAGCTGTGCGGCACCCTCGGCTCGATGGGCTGCGCGTTGCCGTACGCGGTGGCGGCCAAGCTCGCCGCCCCTGACCAGCCGGTGATCGCGCTGGTCGGTGACGGGGCGATGCAGCTCAACGGGCTCGCCGAACTGATCACCGTGTCGCACCTCTGGCAGCGGTGGCGCGACCCGCGGCTGGTGGTGCTGGTGCTCAACAACAGGGACCAGAACGGCATGGGGGGCGGCCGGGAACCGTCGTCCGACCCGACCCACCGCCGCCCCGACGTGCCGTACGCCGGGTGGGCCCGGCTGTTGGGGCTGCACGGGGTGCGGGTGGACCGCCCGGAGCTGGTCGGCGCGGCCTGGGACGAGGCCCTCGCCGCGGACCGTCCCTGCGTACTGGAGGCGGTTGTCGACCCGGCGGTGTCGCTGGCGCCGCCGGAGCCCGCGTTCGCCGACCTGCGAGGTCTGTACGCCGACGGGGCTCCGGCCCGGAAGGTCCGCGAGCAGGTGGAGGCCACCGTGAACGCCGACGATCTCGTTTAGCCAGCCCGCGCCAGGGCATCAGTAGCGGCCCGACGACGCTGGAGGCCCCATGTTCGAGTCCGACCGCCGCTACGGTCCCGCGACCCTGCCGAGGTCGCGGGGCGCGCTCTCCGCGGCGGTCATCGAGGCGCTGCGGCACCCGCCGCACGACCTGCCGGCCGATCTCGGCGTCGACCTCGACCCGGCAGACCCGATCACCGACGAGGACCTTCAGCTGACGCTGTTCCTCTGCTACGAGCTGCACTACCGGGGCTGGCTCGGGGTGGACGACTCGTGGGAGTGGCAGCCCACACTGCTGGCGCTGCGCGCCCGCTGCGAACAGGTCTTCGAGGCGGCGCTGCGCCGGCTGGTCGGCGCGCCGACGGTGCCCGCCGCCGGGGTGGCGGCCGGCCTGGCCGAGCTGGTCGCGGCCGACGACGGGCCGGCGCTGGCCGCGACGCTGCAACGGCGCGCCGACCGCACCCAGTTCCGTGAGTTCGTCGCCCACCGCTCCGTCTACCACCTGCGGGAGGCGGACCCGCACAGCTGGGCGCTGCCCCGCCTCGGTGGTCCGGCGAAGGCCGCGCTCGTGGAGATCCAGACCGACGAGTACGGCAACGGGCGGCTGGACCGGATGCACGCCGAGCTGTTCCGGCGCACCCTCGACCGGCTGGGCCTGGACACCAGCTACGGCGCCCACATCGACGTGGCGCCGGCGGTGACCTTGGCGACCAACAACCTGATGTCGCTGTTCGGGCTGCACCGACGGCTGCGCGGTGCGCTGCTCGGGCACCTGGCCGCGTTCGAGATGACCTCCTCGCTGCCCAACCGGCGCTACGGCAACGGGTTGCGCCGGCTCGGCTTCGACGAGGTGGCCACCCGCTTCTACGACGAGCACGTCGAGGCCGACGCGGTGCACGAGCAGATCGCCGCGCACGACCTGTGCGGGGGCCTGGTGCGCGTCGAACCGGCCCTCGCCCCCGACGTGCTCTTCGGCGCGGCGGCCGGGCTCGCGGTGGACCGGCTGTTCGCCGCCCATCTGCTGGACAGTTGGGCCGCCGGCCACAGCTCGCTGCGGCCACCCGCTCCGCCGGCCCTGCCGCCCACAGTGCCGCTCGTCGCGTCGGCCGCGGGGATGGCCCCGCCCGCGCTCGTCTGACCCGAGGGGATCGCCGAATCCGACGGATCCCGCCCTATGCGGGTGGGACCGGCGGAGAGTGTTGGGTTGGGCTGTGGGGGGGGGTGTGCCGCGCGGAGTTCACCCTTTGCTCTGCACCCGCCCATGCACCACACCGCCCGCCTGGCCGAGCCGACACCATGCCCGCCCCAGGCTCCACGTCCCTGGCACGGTTGGTAACTGGTGCACCGGCGGGTGCAGCGCAAAGGCGGGATGTCTCTGGTGCGGCTCCCGCGCGCGCTTGCGCTGCGTGACGGGGCGGCTGCGGGCTCACCCCTCGCGGGTGGTGCCCGCGCGGAAGTTGATCGCCTTGTGGGTGCCGTCGCAGAACGGCTTGAGCGCCGACTTGCCGCACCGGCACAGCGCCACCGTGCCCCGCCGCGCGTCGATGCGTTCGCCATCCGGGGTGACCAGCGCGAAGTCGCCGCGGACCAGCAGCGGCCCGTCCTCGTACGGGGTGATCGTGGCGGCGGCTGGCTCGCTGGTGTCGTCGGTGCGCATGGCCCCGCAAGTGCCCGCCCTGGCCCTGGCGAAACCCGAGCGACCGAACGCGGGTGATGACCGGGGCACCCCGATGACCAGCGGAATGTGCCGCCGGGAGGGTGATGCCCCGTTTGAACCCCATCGGGACGGGAAGCCGGGCCGCGTGGTGAGCGAACGAGGCAAGGTGGGGCCGGTGCACAAGGTGCACAAGGGGCTCACGGCCGATGGCGCCGGTCTCGCCGGCGACCGGGTCGTGGCCGCGGGCAGCGCGGCCCGGGTGCTGGTCGCCGCCACCGCCCGGGCGCTGCGCGGGGTGGACTGCGCCGACCTCGGGTACACCGGGCCGACGTCCCGGTTCCCCGGCGCTCCCGAGCCGGTCCGTCGCGCCGCGGTCACCCGCGCCGCCGGCCGGGTCGCGCTCACCGTGGCCCAGGTCGCCGAGGTGGACGGTGCCCGGGTGGCCCGCTGGTTCGTCGACCAGTTCCCCCGCCGGCGCTACCCCGGGGTGGTGATCGGCTCCCCGCACGGCGCGGCGGCGCACCTCGCGGTGGCCCTCGACGTGCCGTGGCTGCCGGCGGGCTTCGAAATGACCGTGCACTGGTCCGACGGCGGGGTGGACCGCCCGGCGGACGCCGTGGAGCACGGCACGGCACTGGCCACCCGGTTGCTCGCCGGCAACGCCGACCTGCACCTGCGCCAGGTGCACTGCCCGGCCAGCCGTGGCGCGTTGACCGGGGCGACCGTCTCACTGACCGCCGCGTGGAGGGCCCTACCGGCCGCGTACGCGCAGTTCCTGGCCGACCGGCTGGTGCCGGGTGCCCCCGTGCTGCTGGTCCGCGACGGGCGCACCTGGCCGGTGCTGGAGATCGGTCCGGGGCACAGCTTCCAGGTCGGCTGCCCGGGCAGCGGGTTGGACCCGGTGGACTTCCACCCGGACAGCCACGCGTTGCGGCAGGTGCTGCGCTCCGTCGGCGGCGACGCGACCCGGTGGGAGCCGCCGGAGGTGTCCGCGCCGTCGGCGTACGCCGAGCACGGCGTCGACTCGGGCTTCGAGCTGGCCGCGCGGGACTGGTCCACCCGGCACCAGCACCCGTTGCACCGGGTGTTGGTGCCCCGGCCGGCGGTGCTGAGCGCGGGTGTGGCCGACCTGTACCGGCGGTGGCTGCGCCGCGCCGGCAAGACCGGTGACCGGTTGGTGGTGGAATGCGGCCGGCTGCTCGACCCGTGGCAGGTGGTGCGGGCGGGGCTGGTGCCGTACTGGTGTGAGAACGCCACCCGTCGCAGCGTCGACGAGGCCGAGTGGTGGCTGGCCGGCAGCGAGGCGTTCAGCTCGGTGGACGTGTTGCCCGAGCCGCCCGGGGTGCGCTCGCCCGCGCTGGCCGGGCTACCGCAGTGGTTGGCCGTGGCCGGGTTCGGCGGACGCCGTCGGGCGCTGGACCGGACCACCGCCCGGGGCTACCCGGTCACCTCGGTGCCCACCCGCCGGGCCACCGAGGTCCTGCGCGCCCAGCCGTACGACCTGCCCGCGCCGCCCCCGCTGGGGGTCGCCGAGGCCCTCGCAGTGCTCCGCGACAGCGGCGGCCACCAGGGGTTGTTGGTCTCCTGAGACGGAGGACGCCGAAACATCCTCGCGAACCCTGGGTCCCGTGATTGAGTACCTACGGAGCGGGAACATCGCTGGCTGCGACGGCCTAATTGCGCCGCGTAGAGGCGGTGTCGCCCGCTGGCATCCCAGTCACTGACCCACTTTCCGGCCCGGTGCGTGGCTCGACCACGCGCACGACCGGTTTCCCGATCCGGGCGGGGGACCTTCCTGAGGGAGGCGCGGATGTTCGGACAGACGAGCACGACCACAACCACACCACCACCACCACCCACCGATCGAGGTCTGGAGGATCTCGACGCGGCGGCGCTGGCGTACGCGGCCCGGATCGCCGGGCTGCCGCCCGAGCGGCGGGGGGAGGCCCGCGAGGATCTGGTGCGCTTCGCGCTGCCGTTCGCCGGCCGGCTCGCCCGCCGGTACCGGGGGCGGGGGGAGCCCCTGGAAGACCTGGAGCAGGTGGCCCGGCTGGGGCTGGTCAACGCCGTCGACCGCTATGACCCGGAACGGGGCTCGTTCACCGCGTACGCCGCGATCACCATCGTGGGCGAGATCAAACGACACTTCCGGGACCGGACCTGGGGCGTGCACGTGCCCCGTCGACTGCGGGACCTGATCCTCGAGGTGGGGCAGGCCACCGCCGCGCTCACCAGCGAGCTGTCCCGGGCCCCGTCGGTGGCCGAGCTGGCGGCTCGGCTGGAGACCCCGGAGGAGGAGATCCTCGCCGCCCTGGAGTCGGCGGCCGGCTACAGCCCGGCCTCCCTCAACGCGCCGGTGGGTGGGGAAAGCTCCGCCGAGTTCGGGGACCTGGTCGGCGAGTCGGACAACGCGTTGGAATCGGTCGACGACCGGGTGACGGTGAGCGGGCTGCTGCACCGACTGCCCTGGCGTGAGCGGCGAATCCTCGCCATGCGCTTCTACGGCAACCAGACCCAGGCGGAGATCGCCGCCCGGTTCGGCATCTCGCAGATGCACGTGTCCCGGCTGCTGTCGCGGGCGCTCACCTGGCTGCGTCAGGCGATGCTCGCCGACGCGCCGCCGCCGTGGCAGAACGGCGCCGCCGAGCCCGACCCGGGCAAAACCCGGATCTCGGTCAAGCAGAACGGCGACACGGTGGTCGTCGAGGTGGGCGGCGAGGTCGACCGGGACGGCGCGGACCAGCTGCGCCGGGCCATGCTGGAGGCGGTCACCGGCCAGCCCAGCGAGGTGGTCGTCGACCTGGTCGGCGCGGGTGGCTTCGACGCCGGTGGGATCGCCGCGCTGATGGCCGGGCGGGACGCGGCGGAGCGGACCGGGGTGCCGCTGCGGCTGACCCGGGTCCAGCCCGCGGTACGCCGTTCGCTCACCGCCGCCGGTCTGGCACCGGCCCGGGACTGACCACAGCCGGACCGTCGTAGGGGCGTCAGCCGCCGGGGGGGGGGGCTTCC
>NZ_JBEXHP010000064.1:0-8118 GCF_040607895.1 Micromonospora sp. NPDC005220 | reverse complement strand
TGGGCCGACCCCCGCCGGGTGTCGGCCCTTCCGCGCGTACCCCTGATCAGTGCTCCTCGGGGTTTCCGTCGCTGTGCGGGTGCCGCCAGCGCTCGTGCGGCTTCGCCGCGTCCTCGGCGTCCTGCGGCGGGTCGCTCTGCTCGAAGCTCGGCCGGCGGACGCCCTCGGGCTCCGGTACGTCCACCGGGCGGGCGCCGGAGCGCGGCGCCGGCTGGTAGTCGACCGCCTCGCGAGCGCCGTGCGCGCCCTCGGCGGACGGGGACTCCGGGGCGTGGTGCTCCATCCGCAACTCCTCGGCGAAGTGCTGTGGCGGTTTGGTGGTCCGCTGCGGCAGGTCGCGGCCCAGATCGGCGACGAGCGGGCCGTACTTCAGGTCGAAGGCCGGGCGCTCGGAGCGGATCCGGGGCATCCGGTCGAAGTTGCGCAGCGGCGGCGGGCACGTGGTGGCCCATTCGAGGGAGTTGCCGAAGCCCCACGGGTCGTCCACCGTCACGATCGCCCCGTACCGCCAGGACTTCCAGGCGTTGTAGATGAAGAAGAGGGTGGACAGGCCGAGGATGAAGGCGAAGATGCTGGAGATCGTGTTCAGCGTGGTGAAGCCGTCGGTGGGCAGGTAGTCCGCGTACCGGCGCGGCATGCCCTCGGCGCCCAGCCAGTGGTGCACCAGGAAGGTGCCGTGGAAGCCGATGAACATGGTCCAGAAGTGCGCCTTGCCGAGCCGTTCGTCGAGCAGTCGCCCGGTCATCTTGGGCCACCAGAAGTAGTAGCCGCCGAAGAGGGCGAAGACCACGGTGCCGAACACCACGTAGTGGAAGTGCGCCACCACGAAGTAGCTGTCGTGGGTGTGCCAGTCGACCGGCGGGCTGGCCAGCAGGACGCCGGTGAGGCCGCCGAGCAGGAAGGTGACCAGGAAGCCGATGGCGAACAGCATCGGTGTCTCGAAGGTGAGCTGGCCCTTCCACATGGTGCCGATCCAGTTGAAGAACTTCACTCCGGTGGGCACCGCGATCAGGTAGCTCAGGATGCTGAAGAACGGCAGCAGCACCTGGCCGGTGGCGAACATGTGGTGCGCCCAGACCGTCATGGACAGCACGGTGATGGCGATGGTGGCCAGCACGATTCCGGTGTAACCGAACAGCGGCTTGCGGGCGAACACCGGAATGATCTCGGTGATGATGCCGAAGAACGGCAACGCGATGATGTACACCTCGGGATGACCGAAGAACCAGAACAGGTGCTGCCAGAGCATCGGTCCACCGGTGGCGGGGTCGTAGACGTGCGCGTTGATCAGCCGGTCGGCCGCGAGCGCCAGCAGCGCGGCGGCCAGCAGCGGGAACACCAGGATCACCAGCACGCTGGTGAACAGCATGTTCCAGGTGAAGATCGGCATCCGGAACATGGTCATGCCGGGCGCGCGCAGGGTCAGGATCGTGGTGATCAGGTTGACCGCGCCGAGGATGGTGCCCAGGCCGGAGACGACCAGGCCGAGCACCCACATGTTCGCGCCCACCCCGGGGCTGTGGTCCACGTCGCTGAGCGGGCTGTACGCGGTCCAGCCGAAGTCCGCCGAGCCGCCCGGCGTGATGAACCCGCCGATGACCATCAGCCCGCCGAACAGGTACAGCCAGTAGGCCAGCGCGTTGAGGCGGGGGAACGACACGTCCGGCGCGCCGATCTGGATCGGCACGATGAAGTTCCCGAACCCGAACGCCGCGGGAGTGGCGAACAGCAGCAGCATCACCGCGCCGTGCGAGGTGAAGAGCTGGTTGTACTGCTCGGAGGAGAGGAACTGCAACCCCGGGCGGGCCAACTCGGCGCGCATCAGCATCGCCTGAAGCCCCGCCACCAGGAAGAACCCGAAGGAGGTCAGCAGATACAGCAGGCCGATCTGCTTGTGGTCGGTCGTGGCGAGGAACTTGATCAGGGAGTTGCCGGGGACCGGTGTCCGTACCGCTCCCGGGAAGCCCCCGAAGCGGGCCGGTGCCAGGATCGCCGGGCCCCGATCGCGAGCCGGTTCCGTGGTTACCCGCTTGGGCATGGCTGCTCACCCCGTCGTGACGGCAGAAAGGACGGGCGTGCCTACCCGACCCTCGCACCATGTAACCAGGCCACAGCGGTAATTTCGGTCAGAATGCTGGTACCCGGGCGCAACCGCCTCGAACGCTCAGGTTGCCGGCAGCATCGCCCAGACGGCCTTGCCCTGACCGGCCGGCACGCTGCCCCACCGCTGGGCCAGCTCCCGGACCAGCATCAGCCCTCGCCCGCCCTCGGCGTGCAGGTCCGTGCCGCCCGGACGGGCCTGGGCGGTGCTGCCGTCCACCACCGCCAGGTGCAGATACGGGCGCCGCAGGGTCACCGTCACCTGCATCGGCGTGCCGGCGTGCCGCACCACGTTGCCGACCAGCTCGCTGAGCACCAACGCGGCCGGGCCGGACGCGTCCGGCAGGTTCCACCGCGCGCACGCGTCGGTGACCAGCTCCCGGGCCCGCCGGCAGGCCTCGGCCACCGGCTCCAGCCGGGCCCGCATCCGCAACGTGGACGCCGCGCCGGCCAACCGGGTCGCCTCCGCGCAGTCCGCCGAGACCGGAAGCACCCGGCACGTGGTCGACTCGGCCAGCCACCGCGCGGCGACCGGCGACGGGGAGCAGAGCAGCACCGGCACCGCCGGCCACTCCTCGGCCCGCCGGGCGGTCGCGGCGAAGACCGACAGCGCCAACCGGTCCTCCACGTTCACGCCGGCCATGTCGACCACCAGCGCCTCCGGCTGGTCGGCCAGCGCCTCGGTCAGCGCGTGGTGCACCGAGCGCATCGTGCCCAGGTGCAGCGCGCCGGCCAGCCGAACGACCGCCACCGGTGCCGTGGTGCGCACCTCGCAGGTGATCCGGCTCGACATCGCTGCCTCACTTCGCTGCTGGGTCGGGATCTGCCAACTACCCGAGGTCGTTCCCCATCAAACAGGACCGCGGGCGGAGCGAGGCAGGTCACGGTTCGCGACGGCAGGTCAGGGGCGGGTTCGGGCGGTCAGCAGACCCAACGCGATCATGCCGACGCCGAGACCCAGGTGCAGCCAGTCGTCGGCGTCGTTGACCGGTAGCACGTTCGCCCCGGTGTCGTGGTCCACCGCCAGCCCGTACAGCCAGAGCACCAGGTAGATCGCCCCGCCACCGATCAGGAACGCCCGAGCGCCGGTGACCGTCCGGGCCAGCAGCAGACCCGCCACCCCGAACGCCAGGTGCACCAGGTTGTGCAGCACCGACACCTGGAAGGCGCCGAACAGGAACGCGCCCGAGCCGTGGCCGGCGAAGCGCAGCGCGTCCATGCCGCTGGTGATCCCCGGCACGAAGCCGAGCACGCCGATCAGCAGGAACAGCACCCCCACCGTCGCCGCCGCGCGACGGACCCGCGGCTTGCCGTCGGCCGGGTTGGGTCGGGCCCGGGAGTGCGCCATCGGTCCGACCATTCCCGGCTCCTCGTCGCGCGGCGGGCAGAAGCGCTGCCGGCTACCCGCTGTCGCCACCGACAAACCGCCGGGCGCGTCGGCGGGTCAGGCCGGCAGCAGCCCCGGCGTGCGAGCCGACTGGCGGACCCGCTCGTACAGCTCGACGTAGCGCTCGGCCATCACCGCGGGCGTGAAGCGCCGCGCGGCCACCCGCCGGCACTCGTCCGGGTCGAGCAACTCGGCGGCGAGAAGCAGGTCACCCAGCTCTTCCTCGTCCGTGGTGAGCAGCCCGGTGCGGCCGTGCTCGATCAACTCCGGCAGGCAACCCCGGGCGGTGGCCACCACCGGCGTTCCCAGGGCGAGCGACTCGACCACCGCCGTGCCGCCCGGCTCCTCCCAGCGCAGCGGGAACAGCGACGCGCGGGCGCTGGCGAGCAGGTCGTCGCGCTCCTGGCCGGCCACCGTGCCGACCCAGCGGACCAGGTCACCGTCGACGTGCGGCGCCACCTCGTCGAGGAAGAACCGCACGTCCGGGTTCTGCCGGGCCTCGTCGCCGGCCGCGGCCAGCTCCGCTGGGCGGTGGTACGGCCCCACAGGACCGGCCAACACCAGCGGTACGCCGATCCGCTGCGCGAGCCGCGCGCCCACGTCCTGCCCCTTGCCGGGGTTGATCCGGCCCAGGATGAGCAGGTGCTCGCCCTTCTCCGGTCGGGGTCGCCGGTCGGCGTCGACGGCGAGCGGCGTGGACAGGTGCACGTGACCCACCGAGTGCTCCCGCAGCGCCAGTGGGGCGCGGGCCAGCTGGGACGCGGAGACGCCGTTGACCCGGACCCGGTCGCCGCCGTCCAGGCTGCCGTAGAGCGCCGGGTGCTTGGCCAGATCCCAGTGCAAGGTGTGCAGGGTCGGCGGTCCGGCCGGCCCCATCGCGGCCAGGGTGGCCAGCCCGACCGCCTCCACATGGTCGTGCACCAGGTCGATGTCGTCGCGGGAGTGCAGCTCGCGGACCACCCCGGCCAGGTGCGCCTGGGCGATCCCGCAGACCTGGTTGTACGGCCGTTGCAACGAGGGGAACTGCCCGTCGGGGAAGACCGAGATCTGCTCGTCGACCGGCAGGGTGCTGCTGCCCACCGAGGCGAGCACCACCCGTACGCCGAGTCGCCGCAGCTCCGGCACCAGCGTGGCGATCACGTTCTCGATGCCGCCGTAGCCGGGCGGCGGCACCGGCAGCCACGGGCCGGCGTTCATCAGCACGGTGAGGCTCCTCGCGCTCACGCGGCGGCCACCCGGCGGCGGGGCACCCGGTGGCGCAGTTCGGCCAACGGCGGGCGCTCCTCGATGGACACGTCGCTGACCACGATTTCGCGGTCCAGGTTCGGCAGGGTGTCCGAACCACCGCGACGGAACTGGGTCAGCAACGCCTCCGGCGTCAACCCCGGGGTGGCCCAGCCGCGTCGTTGCAGCCGGGACCAGGCGGTCAGCATGATCTGCGCGGACATCCGGCCCAGGGCCGCGGTGTCCTGGTGCCGGTGCTTGCGCTCACCGAGGTCGACCTGCGCCAGCGCGTCCAGGCCGACAAGATCGAGCAGGTCGATCATCATGGCCGTCTCCACCCCGTACCCGGAGACGAACGGCACCTGGGCCAGCACGTCGCGGCGACCCGCGTACTCGCCGGCGAGCGGCTGCACGAAGCCGGCCAGCTCGGGCCAGAAGAGGTTGAGCAGCGGTCGGGCCATCAACTCGGTCACCCGCCCCCCGCCGTCCTGCTCCACGCTGGCGGCGCCCACCAGGGGTCGGTGGTAGAAGCCCTTCACGAAGTCGACCGACGGGTCGGTCAGCAGCGGGCCGAGCAACCCGCTCACGAAGTGCGGCCGGAACTCCCGCAGGTCGGCGTCGATGAAGGCCACCACGTCCCCCTCCGCGGCGGCCAGCCCGGCCCAGAGCGCGTCGCCCTTGCCGGAGAGCCGGGGCAGCCCCCGGGTCATCGCGTCCTGGCTGACCACCTCCGCGCCGGCGGCGCGGGCCACCTGGGCGGTGCGGTCAGTGGACCGCGAGTCCACCACGATCAGCTCGTCGACCAGGGCGACCCGATCCATCAGGTGCTCCCGGATGGTCGACACGATCGCGCCGACGGTGGCCTCCTCGTTTCGGGCCGGAAGCACCACGCTGACCCGCGTGTCACCCTTCGCGCGCAACAGCCGACGTGCGGGCCAGTCCGAAGCTGACGTCGTCCGGTACGTGGCCCACGCCTCTACCACCGGTGACACACTCGATGTCGTATCCCGCACGGCACCCCTCCATTCGTGCGTGGAAAAACCGAAATTGGTTATTCCCATTCCTCGTCACGCGCTAACCGCTTTCTCGGCAACAGCTTGATCACAGAGGTGACGATAATGCGTTCCCGGGGGATGAACGTTTGATTGCGCACACCCCAGGGGACTGCTCCCACCGCACAGGAAAAGTCTTCGAGGGGTGTCGGGATGCGGAAATGCCGGGTGGGTCTGGTCGGTGCCGGCGGCGTGGCACAGCGCCACGCGCGGGTGCTGGCCGGGTTCGACGACGTGGAACTGGTCGGCGTCACCGATGTCGCGCCCGAGGCGGCGTCCGCGCTGGCCGCCCAGCACGGCGGGCGGACCTGCGCCGACGTCGCCGAGCTGCTGGCCACCGGCCTGGACGCGGTGTACGTCTGCGTGCCACCGTTCGCGCACGGCCCCGCCGAGGAGGCGGTGATCGAGGCCGGGGTGCCGATGTTCGTGGAAAAGCCCGTCGCGGTCGACCTGAGCACCGCCGAACGGATCGCCGACCTGGTCGCCCGGCGGGGGCTGCGGACCGCCGTCGGCCACCACTGGCGCTACCTGAGCGTGCTCGACCAGGCTCGTGACCTGCTCGCCGACCGGCCGGTGCGGATGGTCAGCGGCGCCTGGCTGGACAAGGTGCCCCCGGTGGCGTGGTGGTCGCGGCGGGACCGCTCCGGCGGCCCGGTGGTCGAGCAGGCCGCCCACGTGCTCGACCTGATCCGGGTGCTGGCCGGCGAGGTGATCGAGGTCACCGCGTACGGCAACGGCACGCCGCCGCCGGTCGACGGCGCCGACATCGACTCGGTGACCACCGCCGCGCTGCGCTTCGCCGACGGCGCGGTGGGCACGCTCAGCGCCGCCTGCGTTCTCGGCTGGAAGCACCGCGCCGGCCTGGAGATCCTCGCCGACGGGCTGGCCCTCGCGATCACCGAGGACGGGCTGTCGATCCGCGACGCCGACGGCGAGCGACACCTCCCCGCCGACCCGGAAGCCGCCCGGGTGGCGGTGGACCGCGCCTTCGTCGACGCCGTCCGCGGCATCGGCGACGACGTGCGGGTTCCGTACGCCGAGGCCCTCGCCACCCAGCGGCTGGCCCTCGCGGTGGCCGACTCGGCCCGTACCGGTACGACCGTGCGGCTCGCCACCGCGACCGCGCCGGCGGTGCTCGCCACCGGGGTGGCCGTCGATGCGTGACAAGGTCGTGGTGGTCACCGGCCCCGGCCGGGTCGAGCTGGTCGAGCAGGACGCCGCGCCGCTGCGCCCCGGCACGTTCCGGGTCGAGACCCTGTTCAGCGGGGTCTCCGCCGGCACCGAGCTGAGCTACGTCAAGGGCACCAACCCCTACCTGAACGTCACCTGGAACGCCGACCTGGGGCTCTTCCAGCCGGGCGCGGCGAGCACGCCCTACCCGGTGACCCGACTCGGCTACATGCAGGTCGGCCGGGTGGTGGAGAGCGAAACCCCGGCCATCGCGGTGGGCACTGTCGGCGCGATGACGTACGGGCACCGCACCGGCTGGCTGGCCGACCCGGTCGCCGAACGGTTCGTGGCGCTGCCCGACGACCTGGACCCGCTGCTCGGCGTCTACGTCGCGCACATGGGCCCGATCTGCGCCAACGGTCTGCTGCACGCCGCCGCCGACCTGCACGGCACCGACGTCCGCGCGCTCGGCGACGGCGTACGCGGCCGCCGGGTCGCCGTGGTCGGCGCCGGCGTGGTGGCGCTGCTGACGGCGTTGTTCGCCCGGCGCAACGGCGCCGCGTCGGTGGTGGTGCTCGACCCCACCCCGCACCGCCGCCAGGTCGCCGAGGCACTCGGCCTGGAAACCCTCGACCCCGACGCGGACGACCCGGCGGTCGTGCTCAAGACCCGCTGGGCGCACAGCGCCGGCGACCGGGGCGCCGACGTGGTGTTCCAGTGCCGGGGACAGGCGTGGGCGTTGCACCTCGCGCTGCGGTTGCTGCGGCCCCAGGGCACCGTCATCGACCTCGCCTTCTACCAGGGTGGCGCGGACGCGGTCCGGCTCGGCGAGGAGTTCCACCACAACGGGCTGTCGCTGCGTTGCGCCCAGATCGGCCGGGTACCGCGCGGGCTGGCACCCACCTGGGACCGCGAACGGCTCTCCGCCGAGACCGTCGACCTGCTCAGGACGTACGGCGACACGATCCGCAAGCACCTCGTCTCGGCGGTGGTGCCGTTCGACGAGGCGCCGACCCTGCTCACCGACCTGGCCGAGCGCCGCCGACAAGAGCTTCAGGTGGTGCTCGCCGGCTGACCTGGCGGGCCGGAGCACGCCCGCCCGGGTGACGCGGCGGACTACCGTTCCCGGCATGAGCACCTCGACGCACCGGCCGGCCGGCGGCACCTCAACGGACCGGCCGGCCG
>NZ_JBEXHP010000063.1:0-33650 GCF_040607895.1 Micromonospora sp. NPDC005220 | reverse complement strand
GATCAAGCCTGACCGCCCGGAGCCGGGGACGGTCGCCCCAGCCCCCCACCGCAACCAACGGCCGGAGACCAAACCGCCAGACAGGTCAAACGCCAGACCGCCGTACCCCGAAAAGCGCGGGGTACGGCGGTCTGGCGTGGACGTCAGGAGCCGGGGGTGTTGTTGGCACCCTTCGTGGTGGCCGTGAGGTAGTCGCGGTTGAGGCGGCCGATGGTGTTCAGCGGGATGCCCTTCGGGCAGGCCGGGGTGCATTCGCCGGCGTTGGTGCAGCCGCCGAAGCCGGCCTCGTCGTGCGCGTCGACCATGCCGATCACCCGGGTGTAGCGCTCCGGCTGCCCCTGCGGCAGAAGCGAGAGCTGGGTGAGCTTGGCGGCGGTGAAGAGCATGCCGGAGCCGTTCGGGCAGGCCGCCACGCAGGCGCCGCAGCCGATGCAGGCCGCCGACTCGAAGGCGGCGTCGGCGTTGGCCTTGGCCACCGGGGTGGAGTGGGCTTCCGGCGCGCTGCCGGTCGGTGCGGTGACGTAGCCGCCGGCCGCGATGATCCTGTCGAAGGCGCTCCGGTTGACGACCAGGTCCTTGACGACCGGGAAGGCGCTGGCCCGCCACGGCTCGATGTCGATCGTCTCGCCGTCCTTGAACTGCCGCATGTGCAGCTGGCACGCGGTGGTGCCGCGCTGCGGCCCGTGCGCGTCGCCGTTGATCATCAGGCCGCACATGCCGCAGATGCCCTCGCGGCAGTCGTGGTCGAACGCCACCGGGTCCTCGCCGGCGAGGATCAGCCGCTCGTTGAGCACGTCGAGCATCTCCAGGAATGACATGTCCGGGGACACGTCGTCGACCGGGTAGGTCACCATCCGACCCTTGTCCTCAGGGCCCTTCTGGCGCCAGATGCGCAGGGTCAGGTTCACTTGTAGCTCCGCTGCGTGGGGTGGACGTATTCGAACTTCAGGTCTTCCTTGTGCAGCACCGAGGGCGCACCGTCGGCGGTGAACTCCCAGGCCGCCACGTACGCGAACCGGTCGTCGTCGCGCTGCGCCTCACCGTCGGAGGTCTGGTGCTCGGCCCGGAAGTGGCCGCCGCAGGACTCCTCGCGGTGCAGGGCGTCGATGCACATCAGCTCGGCCAGTTCGAAGAAGTCGGCCACCCGGCCGGCCTTCTCCAGCGACTGGTTGAGTTCCTCGCCGGTGCCGGACACCTTGACCCGCTGCCAGAACTGCTCGCGCAGGTCGCGGATCTCGCCGATCGCCTTGCGCAGCCCGGCCTCGCTGCGTTCCATGCCGCAGTGTTCCCACATGATCTGGCCCAGTTCCCGGTGGAACGAGTCCACGGTCCGGTCGCCGTTGACCGCGAGCAGCCGCTGGATCCGGTCCTCCACGTCGGTACGCGCCTCGACCGCCGCGGGGTGGCTGGCGTCGACCTTCTCCAACCCGCCGGAGGCCAGGTAGTTGGCGATGGTGGTGGGCAGCACGAAGTAGCCGTCCGCGAGGCCCTGCATCAGCGCCGAGGCGCCGAGCCGGTTCGCGCCGTGGTCGGAGAAGTTCGCCTCACCGATCACGAACAGGCCGGGGATGTTCGACTGGAGGTCGTAGTCGACCCACAGGCCGCCCATCGTGTAGTGCACGGCGGGGTAGATGCGCATCGGCACCTCGTACGGGTCCTCGCCGGTGATCCGCTCGTACATCTCGAAGAGGTTGCCGTACTTGGCCTCGATCGCCTTGCGGCCGAGCCGGTCGATCGCGTCGGCGAAGTCGAGGTAGACGCCGAGCTTGGTCGGGCCGACGCCGCGACCCTGGTCGCAGACGGCCTTGGCGGCGCGGGAGGCGATGTCCCGGGGCACCAGGTTGCCGAAGGAGGGGTAGATCCGCTCCAGGTAGTAGTCCCGCTCGTCCTCCGGAATGTCCTTCGGGCTGCGGTCGTCACCCTTGGCCTTCGGCACCCAGACCCGGCCGTCGTTGCGCAGCGACTCGCTCATCAGGGTCAGCTTCGACTGGTGGTCGCCGGAGACGGGGATGCAGGTCGGGTGGATCTGCGTGTAGCAGGGGTTGGCGAAGTACGCGCCCTTGCGGTGCGCGCGCCAGGTGGCGGTGACGTTGCAGCCCTTGGCGTTGGTGGAGAGGTAGAAGACGTTGCCGTAGCCGCCGGAGGCGAGCACCACCGCGTCGGCCATCTCGGTGCTGATCTCGCCGGTGACCAGGTCCCGGACGACGATGCCCCGGGCCTTGCCGTCGACGATGACCAGCTCCAGCATCTCGTGCCGGGTGTTCATCTCCACGTTGCCCAGGCCGATCTGCCGTTCGAGGGCCTGGTACGCGCCGAGCAGCAGCTGCTGGCCCGTCTGGCCCCGGGCGTAGAAGGTGCGCTGCACCTGGGCGCCGCCGAAGGAGCGGGTGTCCAGCAGGCCGCCGTACTCGCGGGCGAACGGCACGCCCTGGGCGACGCACTGGTCGATGATGTTGACGGAGACCTCGGCGAGCCGGTGCACGTTCGACTCCCGGGAGCGGAAGTCGCCGCCCTTGACGGTGTCGTAGAACAGCCGGTGGATGGAGTCGCCGTCGTTGCGGTAGTTCTTCGCCGCGTTGATGCCGCCCTGCGCCGCGATGGAGTGTGCCCGCCGTGGGCTGTCCTGGTAGCAGTACGACTTGACGTGGTAGCCCTGCTCGGCCAGGGTCGCGGCGGCGGAGCCGCCGGCCAGGCCGGTGCCGACCACGATCACCGTCATCTTGCGGCGGTTGGCGGGGTTGACCAGCTTGGCCTCGAAGCGCCGGGTCTCCCAACGCTTCTCGACCGGGCCGGCGGGAGCCCTGGTGTCGGCGATCGGGTCGCCCTCGGTGAAGAGTTCCATGTCAGGACACCAATCCGGTGAGTACGGCGAACGGGACCACCAGGTACCCGGCGCAGAGCAGCACGGCGAAGATCAGAGCCGCGGTACGTGCCCGACGCTCGCCGCGTGGCGTCTGCTGGCCGAGGCTGCGGAACGCGCTGAACGCGCCGTGACGCAGGTGGAAGCCCACCGCGAGGATGGCGAGCGTGTAGAAGAGCGTGACGTACCAGCGCTCCGGTGCGAAGTCGGCGACGACGTTGCCGTACGGCTTGCTGGCGTTGCCGACCGGGTTCAGCGTCCCGGTGGTCAGGTCCAGGAGGTGGTAGATCACGAAGAGCAGGATGATCACGCCACCCCAGCGCATCGTGCGGGCCGCGTAGCTGCCGTTGACCTTCTTGCGGTGGGCGTACTTGACCGGGCGGGCGGCGCGGGCACGCCGGGCCAGCACGGTGGCGGCCACGATGTGGGCGACGACCGCCACCACCAGCACGGTGCGCAGGATCCACAGGAACCAGACTCCGGGCAGCAGTGGCTTGCCGATGTCGCGCAGCCAGTGCGCGTAGTGGTCGAACGAGGTCTCCCCCGTGAACACCTTCAGGTTCCCGAGCATGTGGGCGATCAGGAACAGCGCCAGCAGGATGCCCGTCACCGCCATGACGGCCTTGAGGCCGACGTTGGAGCGAATGGGCGACCGAGTTTTCGTGATTACCACACGACCGACGCTAGGAGTACTTCGATCAGTCGTCCAATGCATCAAACTCGCAGTGTTGATAGCCGTAAGCTATTTAGATGCAGCTCCATCAGCTCCGGTACTTCGTCGCGGTGGCCGAAGTACGACATTTCACCCAAGCCGCCGACGTCGTGGGCATCACACAGCCCTCTCTCAGTAAGCAAATTCACGCTCTGGAGGCCGACCTCGGCGCACCGCTGTTCGAGCGGGTAAGGGGCAACATCGCGCTCACCGCGGCGGGTGAGGTGCTGCTGCCGTTGGCCACCCGGATCCTCGCCGACGTGGAAACCGCCACCCGGGAGGTCCAGGAGTTGGTCGGACTGCGCCGGGGCCGGGTCCGGCTCGGGGCCACCCCCAGCCTGGCCACCTCACTCGCGCCGCCGGTGCTGCGCCGGTTCCGCGACGCGCACCCCACCGTCGACCTGCGCGTCGAGGAGGGCGGCTCCCAGGACCTGGTGCGCGACCTGCTCCGCGGCGACCTCGACCTGGCCCTGATCATCATGCCGGCGCAGGGGGCCGACCCGGGGCTGCGGGTCGACCCGATCCTGCGGGAGAGCCTGGTGGTGGCCTCGGTGGGGGAGGTGGCGACCGCGTCGGCGACCGGGGAGCTGCGAATCACCGACCTGCGGGACCAGCCGATGGTGATGTTCCGGGAGGGGTACGACCTGCGCGACGCGACCATCCAGGCGTGTCGGGAGGCGGGCTTCGAACCGACCTTCGCGGTGGACGGCGGCGAGATGGACGCGGTGCTCAGCTTCGTCGAGGCGGGGCTCGGCATCGCGCTCGTGCCGGGCATCGTGCTGGCCCGCCGGCCGGGCGTGCGGATCACCCCGCTCGCCCCGCCCGGGGTGCGGCGGACCATCGCGGTGGCCCGTCGGCGCGACGTCGTACCCACCCACGCCGGTCGGGAACTGCGGCGCATCCTGCTCGACTACATCCAGTCGGCCATCGACCTCGGCGAACTACCCCCCGGCGTCGAGCCACTGACCTGACCGGACCGGCCGCCGCCGCGACGAGGGCAGCAGCGGCCAGGCCGGCGGGCTCAGCGGCCCTCGGCGTCGTCCATCGCGCGGTAGATCCGCTGCTCGGAGACGGGGTACGGGGTACCCAACGCCTGGGCGAAGACGTTCACCCGCAACTCCTCGATCATCCAGCGGATCTGCCGGACGGCCGTCTCCTGGCGGCGGGCCGGCGGCAGGTTGGCGAGCAGGTCGGCGTACTCCTTCTGCACCACCGCGATCCGGTCCTGCTGCTGGCGGTCCCGCTGCGGGTTGCCGCCCAGCCGGTCCAGTCGACGCTCGATGGCGGTGAGGTAGCGCAGCAGGTCGGGCAGGCGCGCGTACCCGGTCTCGGTGATGAAACCGGCGTGCACCAGCCCGGCGAGCTGGTTGCGGATGTCGGCCAGCGCCGCCACCACGGCGAGGTTGCGGGTCGCGCCGAGCCGCTGCTCGACGGCGTACGCGGCGGCGAGGACCCGGCGAACCCGGTCCATCACCTCGACGACGGTGTCGACCAGGTCGGCGCGGACCTTCTCGCGCAGCGCCGCGAACCCCTCGGCGTCCCACGCCGGCCCGCCGGCCGCGCCGATCAGCCGGTCGATGGCCGCGCCCGCCGCGTCCTCGATCAACTCCTGGACGCCGCCGTGCGGGTTGCGGCTCAGCGCCAGCTTCGCCTCGTTGCTGAGCCGCCCCTGAAGGAACCGCGCCGGGGACGGCACGGTGAGCCGCAGCAGCCGGCGGGTGCCGGCCCAGTGCGCCGCCTCCGCCTCGGCGGGAGAGTCGAACACCTTCACCCCGACCGTGGCACCCTCGTCGACAAGCGCCGGGTACGCGGTGACCGCGTAACCCGCCCGGACCTGTTCGATGGTCCGGGGCAGCGTGCCGATGCTCCACTCCCGCAACCCGGTACGGGCCACCTCCGGCGCGGCGGCCGCCACCACCTGGCGTACCTCCTGACGCAGTTGGCGTTGCAGGGCCGGCAGGTCCTTGCCCTCGGCGACCGGGTTCTCGTCGTCGCCGAGGACCCGGAAGGTCACCCGCAGGTGCGCCGGGAGCTTGCCCGGTTCCCAGGCGTCGCGGGGCACTGTCACCCCGGTCATCCGACGCAGCTGCCGGGTGAGCGCGTCCAGCAGCGACTCCTCGCCGGGGGTGATCGCCGCCAGGGCGGCGCGGGCGTAGTCCGGCACCGGGACGAAGTTGCGGCGGATCGCCTTCGGCAGCGAGCGCATCAGCGCGATCACCGTCTCCTCGCGCAGCCCCGGCACCTGCCAGTCGAAGCTCTCCGCCGGCACCTGGTTGAGCAGCGGCAACGGGATGTCCACTGTGACGCCGTCGTCCGGCGTACCCGGCTCGAACCGGTAGGTCAGCGGGAGGCTCACCCCGTCGGCCTGCCACTCGTCCGGGTAGTCGTCCTCGTCCACCCCCGGTCGGCCGTCGTTGACCAGCAGGTCGCGGGTGAAGGTGAGCAGGTCGGGTTGCTCCCGGCGGGTCTTCTTCCACCAGCTGTCGAAGTGCCGCCCGGACGAGACGTCGGCCGGGATCCGTTGGTCGTAGAAGCCGAAGATGGTCTCGTCGTCGACCAGGATGTCCCGGCGCCGGGCGCGGCTCTCCAGCTCCTCGATCTCGGCGAGCAGCCGCTTGTTGTCCGCCCAGAACTGGTGGTGGGTCTGCCAGTCGCCCTCGACCAGGGCGTGCCGAATGAACAGCTCCCGGCTCAGTGTCGGGTCGATCCGCCCGAAGTTGACCTTCCGGGAGGTGACCAGGGGGATTCCGTACAGGGTGACCTTCTCGTAGGCCATCACCGCGGCCTGCTTCTTCTCCCAGTGCGGTTCGCTGTAGCTGCGCTTGACCAGGTGCTGCGCCAGCGGCTCGACCCACTCCGGCTCGATCCGGCCGGCGATCCGACCCCACAGCCGGGAGGTCTCCACCAGCTCGGCGGCCATCACCCAGCGCGGCGGCTTCTTGAACAACGCCGACCCGGGGAAGAGCGCGAACTTCGCGCCCCGAGCCCCCAGGTACTCGTGTTTCTGGGCGTCCTTCAGGCCGATGTGCGACAGCAGGCCGGGCAGCAGGGACTGGTGCACCTTCGGGGTGTCGATCTCCTCCGGCAGGTCCGCGCCGCCACGGCGTCCGCGGCCGGCGTCCGCGTCGTCCGGGGTGTCGCGGGCCGCCCGTCCCGCGCGCCGATCACTCTCCTGCGGGGTACGCAGCACCTGCCGCAGTTGGCTGACGATGTCCTGCCACTCGCGGATCCGCAGGTAGTTCAGGTACTCCGCCTTGCACATCCGGCGGAACGCGCTGGAGGAGAGTTCCCGCTGCTGCTCACGCAGGTAGCGCCACAGGTTGAGGTAGGCGACGAAGTCCGACTCCTGGTCGGCGAACCGGGCGTGCGCCTGGTCCGCCTGGGCCTGCTTCTCCGCCGGCCGCTCGCGGGGGTCCTGAATGGAGAGCGCGGCGGCGATCACCAGCACCTCGGTGGCGCACCCGTTGCGTTCCCCTTCGACCACCATCCGGGCCAGCCGCGGGTCCACCGGCAACTGGGCCAGCCGCCGGCCGAGCGCGGTGAGCCGCTTCGCCGGGTCGGCCTCGGTCGGGTCCAACGCGCCCAGCTCGTGCAGCAGGTTGACACCGTCGGTGATGTTGCGCTTGTCCGGCGGGTCGATGAACGGGAACGCGGCGAGGTCGCCGAGCCCGATCGCGGTCATCTGGAGGATGACCGACGCCAGGTTGGTCCGCAGGATCTCCGGGTCGGTGAACTCGGGCCGGGACAGGAAGTCCTGCTCGTCGTAGAGGCGGATGCAGATGCCGTCCGACGTACGCCCGCAGCGGCCCTTGCGCTGGTTGGCCGACGCCTGCGAGACCGGTTCGATCGGCAGCCGCTGCACCTTGAGCCGGTTGGAGTAGCGGGAGATGCGGGCGGTGCCCGGGTCGACCACGTACTTGATCCCGGGCACGGTCAGCGACGTCTCCGCGACGTTGGTGGCGAGCACCACCCGGCGCGAGCTGTGCGCGGCGAAGACCCGGTGCTGCTCGGCGCTGGACAGCCGGGCGTACAGCGGCAGGATCTCGGTGCCGAGCAGCGACCGCTTCTTCTGCACCAGCTTGCCCAGCGCGTCGGCGGTGTCCCGGATCTCCCGTTCACCGCTGAGGAAGACCAGGATGTCGCCGGGGCCCTCGGCGGCCAACTCCTCGACGGCGTCGCCGATCGCCTGGATCTGGTCGCGGACGTTCTCCTCGTCGCCGTCGCCGTCCTCCTCGCCCTCGGCCAGCTCGACGAGGGGCCGGTAGCGCACCTCCACCGGGTAGGTGCGACCGGAGACCTCGACGATCGGCGCCGGATTGCCCTCGGCGTCGGCGAAGTGCCGGGCGAACCGGTCGGTCTCGATGGTCGCCGACGTGATGATCACCTTGAGGTCGGGGCGGCGGGGCAGCAGCTCCCGCAGGTACCCGAGGATGAAGTCGATGTTGAGGCTGCGCTCGTGCGCCTCGTCGATGATCAACGTGTCGTACTGGCGCAGCATCCGGTCGGTCTGCAACTCGGCGAGCAGGATGCCGTCGGTCATCAGCTTCACCAGGCTGCGCTCGCTGACCTGGTCGGTGAAGCGCACCTTGTAACCGACCACGTCGCCCAACTCGGTGCCCAGCTCGTCGGCGATCCGGTCGGCCACCGTCCGGGCGGCCAACCGCCGGGGCTGGGTGTGCCCGATCAGGCCGTTGATGCCGCGCCCCAGCTCCAGGCAGATCTTGGGAATCTGGGTGGTCTTGCCGGAGCCGGTCTCGCCGGCCACGATCACCACCTGGTGATCGCGGATGGCAGCGGCGATGTCGTCCTTGCGCTCGCTGACCGGCAACCCCGCCGGGTACGTGATCACCGGCACCGCCGCCCGGCGGGCGGCCAGCCGCTGCTCGGCCCGAGCCAGCTCGGCGGTGATCTCGGTCAGCGCCGCCTCCCGGCGCTGCGGGTCGCGCAGCTTGCGGGCACCGTCGAGGCGCCGCTGGAGCCGGCGCTGGTCGCGGAACATCAGGGGAGTGAGGCGGCGGTGCAGCTCGCGGACGGTGTCGGTCGCGGCGGAGGCGGTTGGATTCTGCATGTCGTGCCCAAGGATAGGCAGCGCGGCGGCGGATTGCCCCTGGGTTACCGCGCGAGGGGTGCGGCAGCGCGGGGACGGCCGTCTAGAGTTGCGGCCGACGTCGAGCGCTGGGGGGCCGGGATGGAGCTGCGGGACACCGACCGGGCGTTGGTGCAGGCCGCCACGGCGGTCGCCAAATTGCGATGTCGCAGCCCGCGCCATACCGGCGCGTCGGCCGCCCGGACCGCCGACGGGCGGGTGTTCTCCGGCGTGAACGTCCAGCACGACAGCGGAGACATCTGCGCGGAACTGGTCGTGATCGGCACCGCCGCCACGCAGGGCGTGACCGAGTTGGAGACGATCGTCACGGTCACCGACCGGGGAGGCGAGGTCGTCGAGCCGTGCGACAGGTGCGGGCAGGTGCTCGGCGCCTACTTTCCGTCGCTGCGGGTGATCGTCGGCGAGGTGGACGACCTGCGCGTGGTCCCGATCGAGGGCCTGCTCGGCTGACCATCGAGACCTTGCCCGGCTGACCATCGAGGGCCTGCTCGGCCGGCCTCAGTCGCCGGAGGCCTCCTCCAGCATCGACCGGGACATCGGCACGCTTTCGAACCGCACGTTGCCCTCCGGCACCATCCAACTCGTCACCCGTGCGACGAGCAGACCCGCGCGGACGGCCGGATCGTCGGCGTAGAGCGCGCGTACCTCCTCCGGGGAGATCGAGAACACGACGAAGCCCCGTAGCTGGCCGTCGTCGGCGTCCAGGAACGGCCCGGCCGCCAGCACCAGCCCCTGCTCCACGAACCCCGCCTGGTGGGCCAGGTGGGTGCTCTGCACCCGGTCGATCGCCTCCGGTGGCAGGTCCGGCGGATTCGACGGCCGGCTCAGGAGGACGACCGTGTGCTGGTCGAATCGCATGGTCACACCCTATGGCGCGATCGGGGTGGGATGTCCCTCTTGCGGGTGTCATCGGTGCTCTGTCGCACTTGTTCCCGTCCGCAGAAGATGATGCGGCCACTGGACGTGCTGCCGGGCGGCGGCCGGGGACGGTGGCGCGGCGGGCGAACCGGAGGCGTCCGCGTCGGTATCGACCGACGCCGGTTAGGTCACTTTCTGCAGGTCGTCTAAGGTTAGGCGAACCTAAGCTCGAACGTGCAGGAGACTCGTGACCACCCTCGTCGACCGGCCGACGCCGGCCCGCAACCGGTCCGGTACCCGTACCGGCCGACGGGTCGCCGTCACCGTCGGGGCGGCACTGGTGCTGCTGCTCGCCGTGCTGGCGAGCTTCGCGCTGGGCAGCCGGCCACTCGGTGTCGACGCGGTCTGGCACGCCCTCGTCGCGCCGGACGGCAGCGACGCGAGCACGATCGTCCGGGAACTGCGCATGCCGCGTACCGCCCTGGGCCTCGCTGTCGGGCTCGCGCTCGCCGTGGCCGGGGTGCTGTTCCAGGCGCTCACCCGCAACCCCCTCGCCGAGCCCCGCATCCTCGGCATCAGCGCCGGCGCGTCGTTCGGCGTGGTGCTCGCCATCTCCGTCTTCGGCGTCGGCACACTCGCCGGCTACGTCTGGTTCGGCATCGCCGGAGCACTGGTCGCCGGGCTGTTGGTCTTCGCCATCGCCAGCCGGGCCCGCGAGGGCGCGAGCCCGGTCACCCTCGCGCTGGTCGGCGCGGCGCTCGACGCCAGCCTCGCCTCCGGGGTGTACGCGCTGCTCAGCATCGACGCCCGCACCTTCGAGGAGTACCGGTTCTGGGTCGTCGGCGGGCTGGCCGGCCGGGATCTCGGCGTCACCGCCCAGGTGCTGCCGTTCGTCCTCGTCGGGCTGCTGCTGGCGACGCTGGTGGCCCGGGGCCTGGACGCGCTGGCTCTCGGCGACGACGTGGCCCGTGGCCTGGGCCACCGGATCGGGCTGGTCCGCCTCGGCGGTGGCCTCGCCGCGGTGCTGCTGACCGGCGCCGCGGTGGCCGCCGCCGGCCCGGTCGCCTTCGTCGGGCTGGCCGTGCCGCACCTGGCCCGCGCCCTGGTCGGCGCGGACCACCGCTGGACCCTCGCCGTCTCCGCCCTGCTCGGGCCCGCGCTGCTGCTCGGCGCCGACGTCGTCGGCCGGCTCGTCGCCCCGCCCGGCGAGATACCGGCCGGGATCATCACCGCCCTGATCGGCGCGCCGCTGCTGGCCGTGCTGGTCCGTCGCGCCCGGGTGGTGACCGCGTGACCACCACCAGCCGAGCCTCCGGTCCCGCCGACCAGCCCGGCCCTTCCGGCTCGCCGGACTCGGCTGGGTTGCCCGGCCCTGCTGGTCTCGCTGGCTCTGCTGGCCCTACTGGCTCTGCTGGTCTCGCTGGCTCTGCTGGCCCTACTGGCTCTGCTGGCCTGCCGGCCGTCCTGGCCGCCGGCTCGGCCGGTGCCGTCCGGGCTGGAGTGCCGGGGCGCTCGCTGCTGCGCGTCGGCCCGGTCAGCCTGCTGATCCGCCGCCGGGCGGTGCTGGTGGCCGCGGTGCTGACCGTGCTGCTCCTGCTGGCCGTCGTGCTCAGCCTGTCCCTGGGCACGCCGTACGTCGCCACACCCGACGTGCTGCGCGCCCTCTCCGGCGCCGGCACCCCGTACGACCTCGTGGTTCTTGATCTTCGGCTGCCGCGGGTCGTGCTGGCC
The DNA here is from genome assembly GCF_040607895.1 of Micromonospora sp. NPDC005220. NCBI lineage: Bacteria > Bacillati > Actinomycetota > Actinomycetes > Micromonosporales > Micromonosporaceae > Micromonospora > Micromonospora sp. NPDC005220. The sequence goes on along the minus strand of NZ_JBEXHP010000063.1, from coordinate 22,382 downwards.
GCGGTGGCCGGGGCGGCCTTCGGCGTGGCCGGCACGCTGATCCAGAGCGTGGCGCGCAACCCCCTCGCGAGCCCGGACGTCATCGGCATCACCCAGGGCGCCGGCCTCGCCGCGACCGTGGCGCTGACCAGCGGTGCGGCGGCGGTGCTGGTGGCACCGAGCGCGCTGATCGGCGGTTTGCTGGCGGCGGTGCTGCTGTTCGCCCTCGGCGCCCGGCACGGACTGGCCGCGCAGCGGTTCGTCCTCGCCGGCGTGGCTGTCGCGTTCGCCTTCCGGGCGCTCACCGAGGTGGTCATGCTCACCGCCGACCCGATCGACGGCCTGCGGGCGCAGATCTGGCTGATCGGCACCCTCGCCGGCAAGGGCTGGACCGAGGCCGCCTGGATCGCCGGCACCCTGCTGGTGCTGCTGCCGGTGCTGGCCTGGGCCGGCTGGGCCCTGAACAGCACCGCCCTGGACGACGACACCGCGCGCGGCGTCGGGCTGCGTCCGGTGGCCCGCCGGATCGGGCTCGCCGGCACCGGCGTACTCGTCGCCGCGATGGTCACCGCCCAGGTCGGCGCCGTCGACTTCGTGGCGCTTGTCGCACCTCAACTGGCCCGCCGGCTGGTCCGCGCCGAACGGCCCCCGCTGGTCTGCGCCGCGCTGCTCGGCGCGCTGCTGCTGGTGCTGGCCGACCTGGCCGGTCGGCGGCTGTTCGCACCCACCCAACTGCCGGCCGGTGTGCTGACCGCCGCGATCGGCGGCCCGTACCTCATCTTCCTGCTGCTGCGTGGCCGGCGGCGGTCGTCGTGACGCCCTCAAGGAGTCGTGTGATGCTCTCCACCCGCGACCTGGTCGTCGGCTACGACGAGAGGACCGTGCTCGACGGGCTCACCCTGGACCTGCCGACCGACGCGTTCACCGTCATCGTCGGCCCCAACGCCTGCGGCAAGTCCACCCTGCTGCGCACGATGGCCCGGCTGCTCACCCCGCGACGCGGCACCGTCCTGCTGGACGGAACCGCCATCCGTGACCTGCCCACCCGCGACGTGGCCCGCCGGCTCGGCGTCCTGCCGCAGAGCCCGCTGGTGCCCGAGGGCGTCACGGTGGCCGACCTGGTCGGACGCGGCCGACAGCCGTACCAGCGGTGGTGGCGGCAGTGGTCGTCGTCCGACGGCGCGGCGGTGGACGAGGCGATGACCATGGCGGACGTGGCCGACCTGGCCGACCGGCCGGTGGACAGCCTCTCCGGCGGCCAGCGGCAACGCGTGTGGATCGCCATGACCCTGGCCCAGGACACCGACGCCCTGCTGCTGGACGAACCGACCACCTTCCTCGACCTGGCCCACCAGGTGGAGGTGCTGGACCTGCTGCACCGGCTACGCGTCGAGCGCGGCCGCACCGTGGTCGCCGTGCTGCACGACCTCAACCAGGCCGCCCGGTACGCCGACCACCTGATCGCGATGCGCGCCGGCGCGGTGGTGGCCGCCGGTCCGCCCCGGGAGATCCTCACCGCGGACCTGGTCCGGGACGTCTTCGGGCTGGCCTGCGTCGTCGTCCCCTGCCCGGTGACCGGAGCGCCGCTCGTGGTGCCCGCGTACACCGGTGGCCCCGCCGCCCGGCCGTCGGGCCCTGGTGTCCCGTCCGCTGACGCGGGCGACCCCGATTCGTCGACGGCGTCCGTCCCGGACGCCCGACCCGCCACCGGCGACGCGGCGACCCCGCTCGCCGGCACGTACCCCTCGAAAGGACTCTGATGCGTCGTCTCGTCGCCGCTCTCGCCGCGGCCGTCGCCCTCGGCGTCGGACTCACCGCCTGCGGTGAGAGCGACCCGGTCGCCGGCTTCACCACCGGGGAGACCCGGGAGATCACCCACGCCATGGGCACCACAAAGGTCCCGGCCGAGCCCAAGCGCGTCGTCGTGCTCGACACCGACAAGATCGACACGGCGCTCTCGCTGGGCGTCACGCCGGTCGGCGCCGCCACCGCCGGTGAGGCGAAGAGTTGGCCGACGTACTTCGGCGCGGACAAGCTCGCCGGCATCAAGGAGGTCGGGGTGCTCACCGAGCCCGACCTGGAGGCGATCAACGCACTCAAGCCGGACCTCATCCTCGGCAGCAAGTTCCGCCAGGAGAAGTTCTACGACGAGTTGTCGGCCATCGCGCCCACCGTGTTCACCGACAAGGTGGGCATCACCTGGAAGGACAACTTCCTGCTCGACGGCAAGGCGCTCGGCCGCGAGCAGCAGGCCAAGGACCTGCTCGGCGCGTACGAGAAGCGGGCCAAGGACTTCGGCGCGACGCTCGGCGACCCCGCCGCCCGCAAGGTGTCGATCGTGCGGTTCATCCCGGGCAACATCCGGGTGTACGGCCCGGACTCCTTCTCCGGCATCGTCATCGGCGACACCGGCCTGGGCCGCCCCGAGCGGCAGCTGCTCGCCAACAAGGAGGACAAGCGCTTCGACCTGGTCAGCCCCGAGCGGATCAACGAGGTCGACGGCGACGTCATCTTCGTGACCGCATACGGCGACAAGGCCGCCGCCGAGCAGACCAAGGTCGCTGGTGGGACGCTCTGGAAGGGCCTCGGCGCGGTCAAGGCCGGCAAGGCGTACCCGGTCTCCGACGAAGTCTGGATGACCGGCATCGGCGTCGGCGCCGCCAACAAGATCCTCGACGACCTGGCCAAGTACCTCCCCGCCGCCTGACAAACCCCCCTTCCGCACACGGTCACGCACCCCGCGCGCCGTGCACCCCGCGCGCCGTGCACCCCGCCGCGCCGTGCCGCCGCCTCCAAGATCCGCGCAAGTTCGGTGTAACTGCTGCCTCGTGAGCTGTTGAGGCAGCAGAATCCCTGAAGTTGCGCGGATCTTGGAGCATCTGGGTGTGGGCCGAGGCGAGTCAGCGGGAGCGGGCCCGGAGGGCTTGCCGGAGTTCGGCGAGGAAGCCGTCGAAGTCCTCGCGGAAACGCTTCGCGGTGACGTGCAGGACAATCCAGTCCTCGCCCAGCAGTCGATTGAGGCGGCGTCGGTCTTGGTGGAACTGCTCGGGGTCGTCGTGCCACAACCCGTCGTACTCGACGGCGATCTTGAGGTGCGGCCACGCCAGATCGAGACGGGCGACGAACCGCCCATCGCGCTCGACCACGAACTGCGTCACGGGCGCCGGCACCCCGGCGAGCACTATCCGCACGCGGAGCCGGGACTCTGGTATCGACTCCGCGCCTGCGTCGGCCAGCTCAGCCACCCGCACCATCCGTTTCCAACCCCGGTTGCCAATAAATGCCCGGGAGTTCGCGCGCAGCCGAGGGAGCGCCACCAGCCGTTGGTTGGCGAGGCGATCCACGATGGCGACGGCGTCCTCCGTCGGGAGCCACTGGGCCACGTCCCAACAGGTGCGCATCGGCGTGGTCAGCGGAATGCCCTGCCGTACCGCAACGTCGGTCGCGGCGATCGCACCGGTGTGCACAACGAGCCCCGAGACCGGACCGAACCGCTGGCCGGCGGGCACGAGCACATCGATGGGCTCGTCATCGGCGACCGGCACCGCGCCGTAGAGCGCCGCCGCACTGCGACCAGCGATCGCTACGCCCGGTGGCAGAACCAACCGCGCCGCGGCCGCACAACGAGTGCGGTGGGTGATTGCCAGCCGGGCATCGGCGTAGACATCCCGGAATAGCGGACGCCATGCCGTGCTGCGCAGCTCCGTCCGGGTCAGCAGGCCCTGGGCAACGACGCGGGAGCCGCGAAAGACGCGTCCCTGCAGACTCGCCGGCCGTCGTGGGGGAACAGGCATGACAGACACGATGACCGGCTTTGGCGCTTGCCGGCAGCCCCTGTGGATAACCCTGTGCCACGGTCTGAACGCCAAGATCCGCGCAACTTCGGTGTTCGTGCTGCCTCCTTGCGACGCGAGACAGCAGTATCACCGAAGTTGCGCGGATCTTGGGCAGTTAGCGCCGGCGGGAGGGCTGGGCGGGAGGGCTGGGCGGGAGGGGCGGGGGAGGGCGGTGAGGTGGACCGGGGAGGCGGTGGGGTTGGGGTTAGGTGGGGTTGGGGTTAGGCGGCGGTGGACCAGATGGCGCGGAAGGCGGCGGCTTCGCCGGCCAGCCATCGTTCGATCTGGTCGGGCTTGGCGTCGGCGGGCATGCGGTGGGCCTGACCGCGCCGGACATCGACCAGGACCGGTTCGGCGTGCGGGAGGACCGCGTCCATGTGCCGGGCCATCAGGTGCAGGGTGGCGAGCACCGACTCCTCGCTCGGCGGGGCCTCGTCGAAGTGCAGGCGGACCGCTTCGGCGCGGCCGTCGGCGTGGCGTACCCCGAAATGGGGGTTGATCTTGACGGGCAGGTCGCCGAGCATGGCCAGGGCGTCGCGGGTCTGGGCGAGATCGACGGCGGCCGGCTCGCCGAGGGAGTGCAGCCAGCTCGTGGCGCCGGGAACGAGCGCCTGGTAGAGCGGGCGCCAGCGCGGCTTGACCACGTCGACCACCCCGGTCAGGTGGGTGCCGCCGGTGTGGAAGGCGATGTCGGCCTTGAGCGCCTTGACGAACTGGCCGTGCGGGTTGAAGCCGGACCGGCTGGCGCGCTGCTTGCGTAGCCCGCCCACGAAGGTCGCCTTGGTGGGGCCGGTGCGGTCGACGTAGCGGGTGAAGCCGAGCAGGGTGGCGTACGGGGTGAGGGGCGTGGAGGCGGGAGCGGTCACGGGCGTCCTCCCTAGTCGTAATCCTGCAGGTCAGGAACTCGATTAGTACATACATTCTAATCGACGGGTCTGACATCGCCCAGGGAAAACGGGGGTGCGGAAGACGCGACAAAGGGGGCCGTCCGGCGTGCGGACGACCCCCTTGCCGAGGTGCTTGCTAGAGCTGGCCGACGTCGGTGATCCGGACGACCGCGGCGCCGGCCTCGTCCGAGGCGGCCAGGTCGATCTCGGCGCTGATGCCCCAGTCGTGGTCGCCGTCCGGGTCGTCGAAGATCTGTCGTACGGTCCACCGCTCCCGGCCCTGCTCGATCATGAGCAGTGCGGGACCTCGGGCGTCCGGCCCGACCCCGATCGAGTCGTACGCCTCGAAGTACGGCGCCAGGGCGTCGGCCCACGCGTCGTAGTCCCAGCCGTCCTCGGCGTCCAACTCGGCGAGCAGGTCCCAGCGGCGTAGCGCGGCCAACTCGACGCGGCGGAACAGGGCGTTGCGCACCAGCACCCGGAACGCCCGCGCGTTGCGGGTCACCGCCGGTGGTCGATCCGTCAGGGCGGCGTGCGCCTGGGCCACCTCGGCCACGTCGGACGGGTTGCGCAGCCGTTCCCACTCGTCGATGAGGCTGGAGTCGACCTGGCGGACCAGCTCGCCCAGCCACTCGATGAGGTCGATCAGCTCTTCGGTCTTGGCGTCCTCGGGAACGGTCTGGCGCAGCGTCTTGTACGCGTCGGCCAGGTAGCGCAGCACGAGACCCTCCGAGCGGGTCAGCCCGTAGAACTGCACGTACTCGGTGAAGGTCATGGCCCGCTCGTACATGTCGCGGACGACGGCCTTCGGGGAGAGCTGGTGGTCGGCGACCCAGGGGTGCCCCTGCCGGTACATCTCGTACGCGGCCTCCAGCAGCTCGGCCAGGGGCTTCGGGTGGGTCACCTCGTCGAGCAGTTCGAGGCGCGCCTCGTACTCGATGCCCTCGGCCTTCATCGCGGCGACCGCCTCGCCGCGCGCCTTGAACTGCTGCGCGGACAGGATCTGCCGGGGGTCGTCGAGGATCGACTCGATCACGCTCAGCACGTCGAGGGCGTACGACGGGGACTCGGCGTCGAGCAGCTCGATGGTGGCCAGCGCGAGGGGGGAGAGCGGCTGGTTGAGGGCGAAGTCGAGCTGGAGGTCGACGGTGAGGCGGATCCGCCGGCCGGTCTCGTCCGGCTCGGGCAGCTCCTCGACGACGCCGCCGGCCCGCAGCGCCCGGTAGATGGCGATCGCCCGGCGGATGTGCCGGCGCTGCGCGGCGGGCTCCTCGTGGTTGTCGGTGAGCAGGTGCCGCATCGCGGTGAACGCGTCCCCGGGCCGGCCGATCACGTTGAGCAGCATCGAGTGGCTGACTCCGAAGCTGGAGGTCAGCGGCTCCGGCTCGGCGTCGACCAGCCGGTCGAAGGTGGGTTGGCCCCAGCCGATCGAGCCCTCCGGCGGCTTCTTGCGGACCACCTTGCGGCGCTTCTTCGGGTCGTCGCCGGCCTTTGCCAGGGCCTTCTCGTTGTCGATGACGTGCTCCGGGGCCTGCACCACGACCCGGCCGATGGTGTCGTAGCCGGCCCGGCCGGCCCGCCCGGCGATCTGGTGGAACTCCCGGTTCTTCAGCAGCCGGGTGCGCACCCCGTCGTACTTGGACAGGCCGGTGAAGAGCACGGTGCGGATGGGCACGTTGATGCCGACGCCGAGGGTGTCGGTGCCGCAGATGACCTTGAGTAGGCCGGCCTGGGCGAGGGTCTCCACCAGGCGGCGGTACTTGGGCAGCATGCCGGCGTGGTGTACGCCGATGCCGTGCCGGACCAGCCGGGAGAGCGTCTTGCCGAAGCCGGCGGTGAACCGGAAACCGCCGATCGCCTCGGCGATCATGTCCTTCTCGGCGCGGGTGCAGACGTTGACGCTGGTCAGCGCCTGGGCACGTTCCAGCGCGGCGGCCTGGGTGAAGTGCACCACGTACACCGGGGCCTGCTTGGTCTCCAGCAGCTCCTCAAGTGTCTCGTGCAGCGGCGTCATCGCGTACGAGAAGATCAGCGGGACCGGCCGCTCCGCCGAGCGCACGACGGCGGTCGGCCGACCCGTGCGCCGGGTCAGGTCGTCGACGAAGCGGGTGGTGTCCCCCAGGGTGGCGGACATCAGGATGAACTGGGCCTGCGGCAGCTCGATGATCGGCACCTGCCACGCCCAGCCCCGGTCCGGCTCGGCGTAGAAGTGGAACTCGTCCATGATCACCTGGCCGACGTCGGCCTTCGTGCCCTCGCGCAGCGCCAGGTTGGCCAGGATCTCCGCGGTGCAGCAGATGATCGGGGCGTCGGCGTTGACGCTGGCGTCGCCGGTGAGCATGCCGACGTTCTCGGCGCCGAAGACCTCGCAGAGCGCGAAGAACTTCTCCGACACCAACGCCTTGATCGGCGCGGTGTAGAAGGTCGTTCGGCTGTCGGCCAGGGCCGCGAAGTGGGCGGCGATCGCGACCAGGCTCTTACCCGAGCCGGTCGGCGTGTTCATGATCAGGTTGGCGCCGGAGACGATCTCGATGACCGCCTCTTCCTGATGGGGGTAGAGGTCGAGGCCGCGCTCCTTCGCCCAGCTGGCGAACGCGTCGAAGAGGGTGTCGGGGTCGGCGCTTGTCGGCAGCGCGGCGGTGAGCGTCATATCCCGTCCATGGTGCCTGGATCATGCCCCGGTACGCCAACCCGGCCTGCACCGGACCCCCGTCCGGGCGTCCGGAACGCGCCGCCGCGTTCCGGTTCGGGCGTTTCGCCGGTCACCGTCGGCGGTACAGCAGGTCGGCGACTGGCCGCCCGGCCGTGATCGCCCGCCGCTCGAACTTCGTCACCGGCCGGTGCGCCGGACGCGGCGCGAAGCCGCCGTAGGCGTCCACCAACTCCGGGTCCGCCTCCAGGGTCTCCCGCATCGCCTCGGCGTACTCGGCCCAGTCGGTCGCGCAGTGCAGCACGCCGCCGGACCGCAGCCGCGACCGCAGCAGCGCCACGTGCGCCGGCTGGATGATCCGCCGCTTGTGGTGGCGGGTCTTCGGCCACGGGTCCGGAAAGAAGACGTGCACGGCGTCCAACACGCCCTCGGGCAAGCCGCTGACCAGGGACAACGCGTCGCCCTGCGCCACCCGCACATTCCGCAGGCCAGCGCGCTCCACCAGGTCGAGCAGGTTGGCGATTCCGGGCGTGTGCACCTCGACCGCCAGATAATCTCGATCCGGGTCGGCGGCAGCCATCGCAGCGGTGCTGTCACCCATACCCGAGCCGATCTCCAGCACCACGGGCGCCCGGCGACCGAACAGGTCGGCCAGGTCGACGGGCACGACAGGTCCGTCCGGCACATCCAGGCCGTACACGGGCCAGAGCCGGCTCAGCGCGTCGGTCTGCCGGTCGCTCATCCGACCCCGGCGGGGGTGGAACGTGCGGATCGTCCGGCTCGCGGGCGGGACGGCGGGGTCATGGTCGGTGGCGGTCACAGCGACCCGAGCGTACGCGACGCCGCCGGCGGATCGGATGTGATGTGCGACCGGAAATGAGAGGATCCAACTGGTACGGCAGGTCGGGTGCTCCACCGCCCGACCCGGCCGCACGGCGTCGAGAGGGGGCATCGTGACAGTAACCCGCGGCGTCGTGATGATGTCCCTGCTGACCGTGCTCGCCGCCCCCCTGCTGGTCGCCACGCCCGCCCTCGCGGCCCCCGAGCCTGCCCCCGAGCCTGCCCCCGCCTCCCGGGCTGTCACCTCTCGCGCCGCGCCCGAACGGGCTGTTGCCGTCGCGCCCGAGTGGGCTGTTGCCGTTCGTGCCGCGCCCGCGGCACAGCCGGAGGGGCCGCCCGGTGGCGCGCCCCAACCCGTGCCGTCGATGGACATCTTCGTCGAGGTGAGCCCCAGCACGGTGCAGCCCGGCTACCTGGTCGGCATCCGGGCCAGTTGTCGGGACAACTCGGCGGGCGCCACCGTCGTCTCCGACGCCTTCGGGGCGGTCGGCGTGCAGCCGCAGGGCGGGGTGCTCACCGCCGCGCCGATGGTGCGCGAGCGCACCCGCCCCGGCAACTACCGGGTCAAGCTGGAGTGCCGCGACGGGGAGACCGCCTCGACAATGCTTCAGGTGGTCAAGAAGGTGCCGTCCCCCCAGCCCAGTCGAGGCCCGGCGACCGGCTTCGGGGGGAGCAGCGGCGGCATGGCCGGCAAGCTGCTGGTGCCCGGCGGCGCGGCTCTGACCATCGCCGGGCTGATCATCGCCGTGCTGGCGCTGCGCCGCCCCCGAGCCGCCGCACGTCGCTGAGGCCGCCATGGAGATCTTCCGTCCCACGCCACCGCCGGCCGGTTCACGCCAGCCGTTCGTCGGGCGCCCCGCCTCGCCGCCCGATGGTTCACGCCAGCCGTTCGCCGGGCGCCCCGCCTCGCCGCCCGATGACGGGCGACCGCCGGTGGACGACGGGTGGCCGGGCTCGGACCGCCCGCCGGATCCGAAGCGCCCGCCGGATCGGCAGCGCCCGCCGGACCCTGAGCGCCCGTCGGTGGCCGCGCGTCCGCCGACCGCCGTCGCCCCTCGGCGTAGTCGTCCGTCCGGCCGCAGCCCCTGGTCCGTACCGTTGGCCGTGGTGTTGGTGTTGGCCGGGGTCTTCGCCACCGGGGCCGGGCTGGGCCGTTCGGTCGGCCCGTTCGACCTGGCCCCGACCGGCGGTGACCGGCCGGCCCGCAGTGAGTCGGTCGGGTTGTCGGCCAGCCGTCCGGTGCGCCTCTCGGTGCCGGCGATCAAGGTGGCCGCGCCGGTGGCACCCGTCGGGCAGGCGCGGGACGGCTCCATCGCCGTACCGCCGCTGGAGAAGCACAACGAGACCGGTTGGTACGACCGTGGGCCCACCCCCGGTGAGCCGGGGCCGGCGGTGATCGTCGGGCACGTGGACACGAAGACCGGCCCGTCGGTCTTCTACGACCTGGGCAAGCTGCACCCCGGTGACCTGATCGAGGTGGCCCGGGCGGACAAGTCGGTGGTGGTGTTCCGGGTCGACACCGTGGAGCACTTCCCTAAGGACCAGCTACCCGCCGAGCGGATCTACGGCCACGACGGCCTACCCGGGCTGCGGTTGATCACCTGCGGCGGGCAGTTCATCGGTGGCCGTACCGGCTACGCCGACAACGTCATCGCCTTCGCCACCCTCCAGTCGTCCCGCAAGCCCTGAAACCCACCGGTGAAACCGCTGCCTGACGACGCGTCGGGGCCCGGGGGCCGGCGGGGCGGGTGACTCAGGGCTGGGGGACGTGCAGGGCCACCTCGAACTCCAGCAGGCTGGCACCTGTGGAGACCGGGGGGCGCGGCTTCTGACCGGGGGCGCTGGCGTGGGCGGCGCGCGACGGGCCGGCGGCCCACGCCTGGTACGCCTCCTCGCTCTCCCACCTGGTGTAGACGAAGTAGCGTGTCTCGCCGGCCACCGGGCGGAGCAGTTCGAAGCCGAGGAAGCCGGGGGAGTTCTCCACCGCGCCGGCCCGGGCGGCGAACCGCTTCTCCAACTCCGCGCCGCCACCGGGCGGGACCTCGATTGCGTTGATCTTCACGACTGCCATCTGCCCACCCTAGCCAGCAGGCGCGGCACCGGAACGGCAGCCCGCGGCATCCGGTCGGCAGCCGGGACGACAGCGCGGGCTCAGAACGCCTCGACCGCCGGGACCAGGTCCGCGTCGACCACGATCGGCGCGTGGTCGGAGGGGCCCTTGCCCTTGCGGGCCTCGCGGTCCACGTACGCCGAGCGGACCGCTCGGGCGAACGGCGCCGACGCGTACACCAGGTCGATTCTCATGCCCTTGTTCTGGTGGAACATGCCGGCCCGGTAGTCCCAGTAGGTGAAGGGATGTGGGCCCTTCATCGGGGTCGGCACCACGTCGCTGAGCCCCAGGTCGCGCAGCGCCGCGAGGGCCGCCCGCTCGGCCGGGGTGACGTGCGTGGAGTGGGTGAAGACGGCCGGGTCCCAGACGTCGGCATCGGTCGGGGCGACGTTGAAGTCGCCGCAGACCGCCAGCGGCAACCCGCCGCTCAGCTCCACGTCCAGCGCGTCGCGCAGCGCCGCGAACCAGGCCAACTTGTACGCGTAGTGCGGGTCGTCCGGCGTCCGGCCGTTGGGCACGTACACCGACCAGACCCGCACCCCGTCGCAGGTGGCGGAGATGGCCCGGGCCTCGGGCTCGGGGAAGCCGGGCTCGTCGGTGAACCCGACCCGAACGTCGCCCAGCCCGACCCGGGACAGGATGGCCACGCCGTTCCACCGGCCGTCGCTGTGGCTGGCCACGGTGTAGCCCAGCTCGCCCACCTCGGCCACCGGGAAGGCGCCGTCCGGGCACTTGGTCTCCTGGAGGCAGACGACGTCCGGCCCGGTGTCGGCCAGCCATTCCAGCAGCCGGGGTAGGCGGGCCTTCACCGAGTTGACGTTCCAGGTCGCCAGGCGCATGCCCCCCAGCCTGCCGCATTCGCCGCCGCGACGCCGGGTCAGCCGCCCGGGGTGTCGCCGGGACGGGTCTGTTCGGCCAGGAACCGTTCCAGTTCGGCGCCGAGTTCGTCGGCCGTGGGTAGCGGGCCGGCATCCGGGGCGAGCAGGCTCTTCTCGCCCCGGCCCCGGGCGAACGCGTCGTACTGCTCCTCCAGGGCCTGGACCAGAGCCGCCGCATCCTCGGTCTGCGCGACCTGCCGGTCGATCTCCACCCGGACCATCTCGGCGGCCGAGCGCAGCCCGTCGCCGGGCAGCAGCAGCCCGGTGCTGCGCGACACCGAGGTGAGCAGCACCTCGGCGGCGGCCGGGTACTCGGTCTGGGCCACGTAGTGCGGCACGTGGGCGGCGAAGCCCAGCGCGTCGCGGCCCTGCTCGCCGAGGCGGAACTCCAGCAGGTGACCGACGCTGCCGGGCACCTGGACGCGTTGCAGCCAGGGCTCGTAGCCGGCGATCAGCTCGGGGCGGGTGGCGTGCGCGGTCACCCCGGTCGGCCGGGTGTGCGGGACCGCCATCGGGATCGAGTTGAGCCCCACGGTGAGCCGGACGTCCAGCCGGGCCGCGAGCCCGGCCACGGCGGCCACGAAACGCTCCCACTGCAGGTCCGGCTCGGGGCCGGTGAGCAGCAGGAACGGGGTCTCGTCGTCGTCGTGCAGCAGGTGCAGCTCCAGCGTGGGCGCGTCGACGCCCTCCCAGTGGTCCTCGACGAAGGTCATCACCGGTCGTCGCGATCGGTAGTCGAAGAGCTGGTCGACGTCGAAGGTGGCGATCGGCCGACCTTCCAGCGAGGTGAGCAGCTGCTCACGCGCCAGTCGGCTGGCGTTTCCGGCGTCCACGAACCCGGTGAGGGCCTGGATCAGGACCGGCTGCCCGAGGTCGGGCAGATCGTCGGTGAGCTGGTAGAGCTCGTGTGGGTCGAGCACCGGTGCGGACCTCCCTGAAATGTGCTTGCGGGGTGCCGTCGCGACGGAGGGCACCCGTTCGGGCAACGTACCCGCCATCCTGGTGCATTCCTGCGCCGGGCGATCCGTTGGCCGGGTGGTGGGCGTGACCGGACCAATCGTCTCTTTACCCCACCCGGCCGGGCCGCCTGGCCGATCGGCCGAGGGGGCGGTTCGGCCCAAAGGCCGAGTTTGTCGATCATGTAAGCCTCGGTGGTTGAATGTCCAATCTTGTCATTGGCCGTGCTGGTCCGCGTGCGACGCCAGCTATATTCGGTACGCGAGGTACGTTCCCCGGGCGGGTCGACCCGGCCAGGTCGTCCACCAGTACCTGTCGAATTTGTGTCGAGCACCACGTGATCACCGTGCGTGATCGCGGTTTTCACCTGCCTAGCCTCGGTTGATGCGTGACGACGGCACCCTCGACGACCCGTACGCCCCGAGCAGCCCCACTACCGATACGGAGGATGGCACCTCAACCGAACGGACAACCGCCGCGAGCCGGCTCCGGGCGTACGCCCGGGACCTGACCGGTCGACGCCGGGCGCAGCTGGTCCTCGCCGCCGGTGTGGTGTGCTGCCTCGGTCTGGCCACCGTCGCCGCGATTCGGAACGAGGACGCCGACGCGGCGACCCGGGGTGGTTCGCTCTCCAGCTCCGAGTTGGCGCAGCGCGCCGAGCAGCAGCGGGCCTCCCGTTCCCTCGACCGCACGGCTGTCCCGAGCGCGTCCATCGTGACCCCGTCCGCCGCGGCGAGCCCCGCCGACCCGGACACCACCGCGTCGGCCCGCACGGTCGCCCCGGCTCGCCCCACCGACCCGGCACCCGTCGCCGGGCTGGACGAGGACCAGATGGAGAACGCCGAGGCGATCGTCCGCACCGGCCGCGAGATGGGGGTGCCGCGCCGGGGTCTGGTGATCGCGGTGGCCACCGCCATGCAGGAGAGCAACCTCTACAACGTGGCCAGCGGCGTGCTGCCCGAGTCGCAGGACTACCCGCACCAGGGCGTCGGCTGGGACCACGACTCCGTCGGGTTGTTCCAGCAGCGTTCCAGCAGCGGTTGGGGCCCGGTGGGCCGGCTGATGGACCCCGAGTTCGCCACCCGGCAGTTCCTCAGCGCGCTGGAGCAGGTGCCCGGCTGGCAGCGCATGCGGCTCACCGACGCCGCCCAGGCGGTGCAGGTGTCCGCGTACCCCGAGCACTACCAGCAGCACGAGTGGCGGGCCACCCGGGTCGTTGACGCCATCGTGCCGGCGGGGCGGTAACCTACCGCCCACTATGGACGGTCAGGGTTGAGGCTGTCGCATCCCGGGTACATGTGTTGCGGGTTCGAGGTACACATGACTACGGGATCATCGACAGGAGGACGCCATGTCACTGATGCAGCGGATCACCACGTTCCTGAGATCGCCGAAGGGGCAGCAGTTGGTCGAGCGAGGTCGTCGAGAGATGGCCAAGCCGGGCAACCAGCAGAAGCTGAAGGGGTTGGCGGCCCGGCTGTCCAACCGCCGCCGCTGACCGCTCCATCGGCCGCCCTGTCCACCGTTCCCACCCCTGGGGAGACCTGGTGACCGACACCCCGCCCGTCGGCGGTCAGCCCGCCGCCCCTACTCCGCAGCCGTCCGTCGACCTGCCGGCCGGGCCGGTGGACGCCCCCGAGGGCCCGCCGGCCCGGCTCTGGGACCGGATGCGGGACGATCCGCAGTACGCGCCTGAGCACCTTGCCCTGGAGGCGGTGCGCCGCCTCGGGCCGGAAGCCGTGCAGTGGGCCGCCCGAGCCCGGGCCGAGCAGCCCGGGGTCGCCGCCGATGTGCTGGCCGACCAGGCCGCCCGCAAGTTCGTCAACCTGGCCCGGCTCTCCGGCGCGGTGTCCGGCGCGGCCGGGCTGCCCGGCGCGGTGATCGACGTGGGCGTGCTGGCCTGGACCCAGGCGCGGATGGTGCTGCACATCGCCGCCGCGTACGACGCCGACCCGCTGCACCACGACCGGGCCACCGACCTGCTGGTGCTCCAGCGGGTGCACAAGGTCGCCGAGAGCGCTCGGCTGGCGCTCGGCGTGGCCGCCGGCCGGGAACGCGCCGACGCGCTCTTCGGCCTGGGCGGTCAGCGTCCGCTCGGGCGGGTCATGCTGCAACTCGGCGTCCGGCTGGCCCAGATGGCCGGCGTACGGGCCGCGAAGCGGATGGTTGCCAAGATCATCCCCGGTGCGGCCATCGTGCTCGGCACCTGGGCCAACTCGTCGGCCACCAAGGACCTCGCCCAGCGTTCCCGGGTCCTCTACCGCTCCCGTGGCAACGCCGTCCCGGAGCCGCGGCAACCCTGACGGCCCGCCCGGTCGTCAGCTGGCCAGGCCGGAGGAGCGCCAGGTCACCTCGGCGATGCGGCCCTGGCCGGTGGCGTTGGGGTGGAACCAGTCCAGCGGGTTGAGCAGGTCCAGGGTGAACCGGACCCTGTGCAGCGCGCCGCCGTCGTGCCGGCACCGTGACCCGTACGCCCGGCAGGCCGCCTTCAACTCGGCGTTGTACGCGTCGATCCGGTCCCGGACGGCGGCCCGGCGCGCCCGGTCGGCGGGTGCGGTCGAGGTCGCCTCGGCCAGCAGCGCCGGGCAGATGCCCCGCCGCCACGCGCGGGTCGCCCGGGCGTCGTCGTGCCCGACCTCCCAGAGCCGGTAGAGGTCGGGGATGCTCACCACCAGCACCCGGGCCTTCGGTCGGCCGGTCCGCAGGACCCGCAGCCCTCGGTCGACGTCGGCCCGGAACTGCGCCACCGGGGTCATCGCGTCCACCCCGCCCCGGCAGACGTCGTTGGCGCCGATCAGCACGGTGACGTAGTCGGCGCGGTCGCGTACCGCCGCCTGGGCCTGACCGGCGAGGGCGTCCGCGCGGGCGCCGGGACGGGCATGGTTGTACGTCCGCCCGCGGATCGCCGCGTTCTGTTCCAGCAGCCGCCGGTAGTGGCTCTGCACCCGCAGCCCGTCCCCGGTCGACCAGGAGTTGCGCTCGCAGGACGTGAGCACCAGGCAGGAGGCGAAGCCGGTGCTGATCGAGTCGCCGAGGGCGGCGATGCCGCCGGGCCCGCTCGACGGCGGGGCGCTCGTGGTGGGGCGGGGTGTCGCGGAGGTGCCGCCCTCGCAGGCCAGCGCGACAAGCGCCGCGAGACAGGCCAGGGCGGCGACCCAGCGTCGAGGCATGACGTCTCCCGTTCCCGCAGCACAGAGCGACAGCGCGGTAACTCTATGCGCAGGACGTGGCCTGCCGGAAAGTTGCTGTCGGGTATGCGGCAGAGCGCCGACGCGGAAGCCGTCGGGGTGCTATGCGTTCCGCCAGGGCGCCCGTTGACCGTGCAACCACCAGTGCAACGCCCGGGTGATCCGGGGCAGCACCAGATAGGTCATCAGCGGGGTGAGGCAGAGCGTCATCAGCAGCACCCGGGCCGCCAGCGGCACCGCGTCGAGGAAGCGGCTCGTCAGCAGGGTGGCGGTCAGGCTCAGGGGGAAGAACGCCAACCAGATGGTCACCGCCTGCTTCCACCGGGGCGGCGACGCGGGCGGGGCCGGCTGCACCGGGTCCACCGAGTGCTCCAGTGGCCTGTCGAACCAGCCCTCGATCCCGGTACGCCGCTCGACCCGGGTGTGCTCGACGATGCCCTGCGCCGAGCTGAGCCACCAGTGCCGCTGCGGCGACTCCTCCCACCGGCGCAGGGTCTCGGCGTCGGCGAAGCGGTAGAGCATGTGCCACTCCGGCGAACCGGGGCCGCTCTGCACCCAGCCGGCGCCGAGGAACCCGGGGAACGCCTCGGCCAGCGCCGTACCGGCCCGCATCCAGGCCACCATCTCGCTGGCCCGGCCGGGGTCGACGCGGCGGGCGATGGAGACGGTCACCGGCATGGCGAGGGTCATTGGCATGCTTCCATCCTGCGGTCGACGGGGCCGCGGCGCGAACGGATGTGCCGGAGCACACCGCCGCGTGCGGGTGCGCGAGCGCCCGGTACCGGTTAATCCGGCAGATCGGGGGTAGATCGGTGGGTATGACGAGATCGCAGCCCCGGCGCGCCCGTGGCACGGTCGGCCACGCGAACAGCGCACTGAACCTTCGGCTCACCCTCGCCAGCTTCGGGCTGGTGATCATGGTGCTCTTCGCGGTGCTGGCGTTCTGGGCCGGTATCGCCTGGCTCGGCGTACTCTGCGCGATCTTCGCCGTGGTCGCCGTGGTCGACCTGGTCGTGATCCAGCGCCGCCGCGCCGCCCGCCGCCGCGAGGAGCCGGGCGTACGACACTCGTTGTTCGAGTGACAGGAGGACGAGATGCCCCACATCGCCACCACCAACCCCGCCACCGGACAGGTGCTCAAGACCTATGAGGCGATGTCCACCGAACAACTCGACGACGCCATCGAACGCACCAACCTCGCCTTCCAGCAGCTGCGGGCGACGACCGTCGACCAGCGCGCCCAGTGGATGAACGCCGCTGCCGACCTGCTGGACGCCGAGCGCGACGAGATCGCCCGGATCATGACCACGGAGATGGGCAAGACGTACGTCGCGGCGCAGGCCGAGGTGACCAAGTGCGCCGCCGCTGCCCGCTTCTACGCCGACAGGGCCCCCGAGTTCCTCGCCGACGAGCCGGCCGACGCCGCCGCCGTGAAGGCGACCCGGGCGTTCATCCGCTACCAGCCGATCGGCGTGGTGCTCGCGGTGATGCCGTGGAACTTCCCGCTCTGGCAGGTCATGCGCTTCGCCGCCCCGGCGCTGATGGCCGGCAACACCGGCCTGCTCAAGCACGCCTCGAACGTGCCGCAGACCGCGTTGCTGCTGGAGGACGTGTTCCGGCGCGCCGGCTTCCCCGAGGGGGCCTTCACCACAGTGCTGGTCGGCTCGGACGCCGTGGACCGGATCCTCAGCGACCCCCGGGTTCGCGCCGCCACGCTCACCGGCAGCGAGACCGCCGGTCGGTCCATCGCGCAGATCGCCGGACGGGAAGTGAAGAAGACCGTCCTCGAACTCGGCGGCAGCGACCCCTTCGTGGTGATGCCCTCGGCCGACCTGGACCGGGCCGCCGAGGTGGCGACCACCGCCCGCTGCCAGAACAACGGTCAGTCCTGCATCGCCGCGAAGCGGTTCATCGTGCACACCGACGTGTTCGACGCCTTCGCCGAGAAGTTCACCGCCACCATGGCCGCGCTGCGCGTCGGCGACCCGATGGACCCGAACACCGACGTCGGGCCGCTGGCCAGCGAGCGGGGCCGCGACGAGGTGCACGCCCAGGTCCGCGACGCGGTGGACAAGGGTGCGACAGTCCTCTGCGGGGGCGAACCGCCGAGCGGCGACGGTTGGTTCTACCCGCCGACCGTGGTCACCGACCTCACCCCGCAGATGCGGATGTGGTCGGAGGAGGTCTTCGGCCCGGTCGCCGGCCTGTTCCGGGTCTCGTCGTACGAGGAGGCCATCGAGGTCGCCAACGGCACCAGCTTCGGGCTCGGCTCGAACGCCTGGACCCGGGACCCGGCCGAGCAGGAGCGCTTCGCCACCGACCTGGACGCCGGCAACGTCTTCATCAACGGGATGACCACCTCCTATCCCGAGTTGCCGTTCGGCGGTGTGAAGAACTCCGGCTACGGGCGGGAGTTGTCGGCGCTGGGCATGCGGGAGTTCTGCAACATCAAGACGGTGTGGGTGGGCGAGGGCGCCGCCTCGGCCGGCGCCGGCGCGCACGCCGAGTAGTTCGGGGGTACGACACGCGTCAGCCGGCGCCGTCGTGGGTAGGAAGTGTGCCCATGACGTCGTTCGGGTTTCACGCCTCGCATGAGCAGATCGGTCCACGCGCCCTGTTGGAGGCGGTGATCCACGCCGAGCGGGCCGGCTTCGACGCCGCCATGTGCTCCGACCACTTCTCCCCGTGGAGCGCCCGGCAGGGCGAGTCCGGCTTCGCCTGGTCCTGGCTGGGTTCGGCGTTGCAGGCCACCGGCATGCCGTTCGGCGTGGTCAACGCGCCCGGTCAGCGATACCACCCGGCGATCATCGCGCAGGCGATCGGCACCCTCGGCGCGATGTACCCGGGCCGGTTCTGGGCGGCCCTGGGCACCGGCGAGGCCAGCAACGAGCACATCACCGGCGACCCGTGGCCACGCAAGGACGTACGCGCGGCCCGGCTGCGCGAGTGCGTGGACGTGATCCGGGCGCTGCTGGCCGGCGAGGAGGTCAGCCACGACGGGCTGGTCCGGGTGGACCGCGCCCGGCTGTGGACCCGCCCGGAGCAGCCGCCCGCGCTGGTCGGCGCCGCCGTCAGCGTGGCCACCGCCCGCTGGTGCGCCGAGTGGGCGGACGGGCTGATCACCGTGAACGCCCCGGTGGCCCACCTGCGCGAGATGATCGACGCGTACCGGGACGCGGGCGGGCGGGGGCCGCTGCACCTCCAGGTGCACGTCTCGTGGGCCCCGGAGCAGGCGCAGGCCGAGGCGCTCGCGTACGACCAGTGGCGCAGCAACGTCTTCGCCCCGCCGGTCTGCTGGGACCTGGAGACCGTCGAACACTTCGACGTGGTCTCCGCCGACGTTCCGGCGCAGCGGGTCGCCGAGGTGGTGAACGTGTCGGCGGACCTGGGCCGGCACGTCGGCTGGCTGGAGGAGTACGTGGAGCTCGGCTTCGACCAGATCGCCCTGCACCACGTCGGGCAGGAGCAGCGCGGTTTCATCGACGCGTTCGGCGCGGAGGTGCTGCCGAAGCTGCGCCCGGCCGGCTGATCGAGGTCGAACAGGCGCACCCCTAGGCTCGTACCCCATGGAAAGCCTGTTTCCGGTCGTCGTCTTCCTGGCGATCGCCACCCTGGGCGCCGCGTTGGCCCGCCGGCTCGGCCTGCTCGCGCCGATCGTGCTGGTCGTCCTCGGCCTGGCGCTCTCCTTCGTGCCGGGCTTCCCGCAGGTGGAACTCGACCCGGAGCTGGTGCTGGTCGGCATCCTGCCGCCGCTGCTCTACGTGGCCGCGCTGGAGACCTCGGTGCCGGCGTTCAAGAACAACATCCGGCCGATCCTGCTGCTCGCGGTCGGCCTGGTGTTGTTCACCGCGTTCGTGGTCGGGTTGGTGCTGCACCTGCTGTTGCCGCAGTTGCCGTTCGCGATCTGCCTGGCCCTCGGCGCGGTGGTCGCCCCACCGGACGCCGTGGCCGCCACGGCCGTCGCCCGCCGGGTCGGGCTGCCCCGCCGAGTCGTCACCATCCTGGAGGGCGAGAGCCTGGTCAACGACGCGACAGCGCTGGTGCTGCTGCGGGTCGCGACGATGGCCGCCGTCGGCTCGGCCGTCGGCACCGACAAGATCGCCATCGAGGTGCTGCGGTCCACCGGCGGCGGCATCGTGATCGGGGCGCTCGGCGCGCTGGTGTTCGGCTTCCTGCATCGGCGGATCGCCGACCCGCTGCTGGACAACGCGCTGTCGTTGATCATCCCGTTCGCTGTGGTGTTCACCGCCGAGCACCTGCACGCCTCCGGTGTGGTCGCGGTGGTCGTCACCGGCCTGGTGCTCGGGCACAAGCTGCCCCAACTGCTGTCGGCGGCGTCCCGGTTGCAGATCGGCGCGTTCTGGCGGCTGGTCCGTTTCCTGCTGGAGGGCCTGGTCTTCCTGCTGGTCGGGCTGCAACTGCGGGAGGTGCTGCGCGATCTCGACGAGCCGATCGGCTCGCTCACCCTGATCACCTTCGCGGTGCTCGCCACCGTCTTCCTGACCCGGTTCGTCTGGCTCTTCCCGGCCACCTACCTGGCCCGGCTGGTCCCCCGGGTCCGCCGCCGGGACGCCCGACCGTCACCGAAGTTCCCGATCATCATCGGCTGGGCCGGCATGCGCGGCGTGGTGACCCTGGCCGCCGCGCTGGCCCTGCCGCTGACCCTGGCCGGCGACGAGCCGTACCCCAGGGCGTTGTTCATCTGGCTGGCCTTCGCCGTGATCGTTTTCACGCTGGTCGGCCAGGGCGCCACCCTGCCGCTGGTCGCCCGCCGGCTGCAACTGCCGCAGGACGACCCGGTGCAGGACGCGCTCTCCGCGGCCGGGGTGCAGCAGCAGGCCAGCAAGGCCGCCCAGGACCGCCTCGACGAGTTGGCCGACAGCGTCCCGGCCGCGGTGGTGGACCGGCTGCGCCGAGCCGTGGAGGACCGCACCAACATGGCGTGGGAACGACTCGGCGGCGACGAGCGGGAGACCCCGTCGCAGGCGTACGGTCGGCTGCGGCAGGAGATGATCGACGCCGAGCGGGAGGTGTTCCGGGCTGCCCGGGACTCCGGTCGGATCCCTGAGGAAGTGCTGGTGCGGGCCTATCGTGACCTGGACCTGGAAGAGTCGTTGCTGAGAGAGGTTGAGAAGTGAGCTGTCAGCACCTGACCGAGGCCGCTGCCGCCGAGCCGCGCACCCCCGACGAGTGCGCGGACTGCGTCGCCATCGGCGACACCTACTGGGTGCACCTGCGCACCTGCCTGAGCTGCGGGCAGGTCGGCTGCTGTGACTCGTCGCCGAACCAGCACGCGAGCAAGCACTTCGCGTCCACCGGCCACCCGGTGATCCGCTCGGCGCAGCCGGGCGAGGAATGGCGCTGGTGCTACGTCGACGAGGAGATCGGCTGATCGCTGGCCGGGGCGGGTTGGGCGCGGTTCCTCAGGGCATGCCGGGTGAGCGGCGGCACGGCGAGACCGGTGCCGGCGAGCAGCGCGGCCAGGACCAGCCAGCCGATCGGGCCGCCGTCCAGGATCAGCCAGGTCAGCAACGCCGGGCCCGCCGCGCGGGCCAGCCCGGCGAGCAGCGTGTCGACCCCCTGGTAGGCGCCGAGGGCATCCGGGGCGGCGAGGTCGTAGGCCAGTGCCGCACCGGCCCCGGCATGCCACAGGTCGCCGAGGGTGTAGATCACGGTGGCGCCCAACAGCAGGACGATCGCCAGCACTGTCGCAACGGCGCCGGTCGCGGCCCACAGCAGCATCCCGGCCGCGAGCACCAGCCCGGCGCGGCGCATCGCCGTCGCCGCCGGCAACGCGTGCCGGGCACCCCGATTCAGGTGTACGACCAACAGCACGGTGAGCAGCGTGTTGACCAGCAGCACGGCGGAGACCGTCACCGGCGGCGCGTCGGTGCGGGTCACCACCCACAGCGGCAGCACCAGCGTCAGCGCCACCCCGTGTAGGGAGAGCACCGCCGAGGCCCCGGCGACCGCGAGGAACGGCCCGTCGCGCAGCGCCCGGCCGGCTCTCTGCCGCAGGGGTCGCCGGGCCGGCGGGTACGCCGGGAGTCGCATGATCAGCGCCGCCGAGACCAGATAGGTGGCGACGTTGCCGAGCACCAGCATCCGGTACGCCCACCCGGTGTCCGCCACCAGCGCGAACGCGGCCAGCCCCGCACCCAGCGCCACACCCAGGTTGGCCACCGCGCGCAGGATGGCGAAGGCGTGCACCCGACCCTCCGGACCGCCCACCGCGGCGACCAGCGCGGCGCGGACGGCGAGGTTGCCGGAGATCAGCAGAGCGTCCAGTGTGGCCACCAGCAGAAAGACCGAAAAAGAGCCGACCAGCAGGTACGCGGCGGCGACGGCGGCCTGCGCCAGTTGCAGGACGGCGCGGAGGCTCCGGGGGTCACGCCGGTCGGCGAGCCCGCCGAGCGGCACGCTGGCGGTGAACCCGACCAGGCCGGCGACAGTGAGCCCGAGCCCCACCTCGGTCGGGGTCAAGCCCACGGCACGGGTGAGATAGAGCGCGGCACCGGTCACCCACAGCCCGGTGCCGACCGTGTTGGCGAGGGTGGCCAACGACAGCGTGCGCAGCCGCCCGGGAGGCGCCAGCGGTGACAGCGTGCGCAGCCGCCCGGGAGGCGGTAGCGGTGACAGCGTGCGCAGCCCTCCGGGAGGCGCCAGCGGCCGCCAGCGGCCGTGTATTCCCGCCCGAGTGCCCACACCTCGACGCTAGGCCCGACGCCCTGCGCTGCGACGTCCCGCACGGTGCGACACCCGTCACAACCCGCCTTTGGGTCGCGTCTCCGACCTGTGGGTCGACTTCGGCCCTGTGTGGCTCGTGGCTCCTGTGTCGGCTCCGGTCTGTGTGTGGCTCCTGGCTCGTGCTGGCCATGGCTCGTGCTGGCCATGGCTCGTGCTGGCCATGGCTCGTGCTGGCCATGGCTCGTGCTGGCCATGGCTCGTGCTGGCCATGGCTTTGAGTTCCCCCCGCTTTGATGGAGGGGTGGTTACCTGCTGCCGGTTGGTGCAGGGGTGACGATATCTGGCTTGGTCTGGCTGGTCTGTTGGTGGT
>NZ_JBEXHP010000062.1:0-34812 GCF_040607895.1 Micromonospora sp. NPDC005220 | reverse complement strand
GGCTGGGGGGTGGGGGGTGGGTGGGGTTTAGCGGAGGGCTAGGCGGGCGGCTCGGGCGTCGCGCTTTTCTTCGAAGCGACTCGCGGCGCGGTCCAGGCCTTCCAGCTGGGCGGCGAGCTGCTCGCGGGCGGCTTCGCCGTCGGCGTTGAGGCCGGTCACGTTGAAGACGTCCCACTGACGCAGCACCGGCTGAAGCACCTCGTCGCGGTGCTGGCGCAGGTCGTAGATGCCGGCCAGGGCGATCGCCACCGACTTGCGGGCGAAGCCCTCGATGCCGCTACCCGGCATCTGGAAGTCGGCCACCACGTCGGCGACGGCCCGCATGGCCTGGCTGGGGGCCAGCTCGAACGCGGCCGAGAGCAGGTTGCGGTAGAAGACCATGTGCAGGTTCTCGTCGGCGGCCACCCGGGCCAGCAGGGCCTCGCAGGCGGGGTCGCCGGTGGCCTTGCCGGTGTTGCGGTGCGAGATCCGGGTGGCCAGCTCCTGGAACGACACGTACGCCAGTGAGTGCAGCACCTCGTCGCCGTGGGCGTTGGTGTAGCCCTCCGACATGTGCGTCATCCGGGCCCGCTCCAACGCCACCGGGTCGACCGCCCGGGTGACGGTCAGGTAGTCGCGGATCGCGACGCCGTGTCGCCCCTCCTCGGCGGTCCACCGGTGCACCCAGGTGCCCCACGCGCCGTCCCGGCCGAACAGGGTGGCGATCTCGTGGTGGTACGAGGGCAGGTTGTCCTCGGTCAGCAGGTTCACGATCAGCGCGGTGCGGGCCACGTCCGGGATGGTGGAGTCGGTCGGTGACCACGCCTCGCCGCCGAGCGGCCCGTCGAAGGTGCGCCCCTCGCTCCACGGCACGTACTCGTGCGGGAACCACTCCTTGGCGAGCGAGAGGTGGCGGTCCAGGTTGCGCGCGACCACCGGCTCCAACTCGACGAGCAGCGCGGTCTGACTCAGTGTGGTGCTGACGGTCACGAGAAACTCCCTACGGTGGCGTAACTTACGCTACCGTAGGTCCCCGCGGCCGATAGCGCCAGTGGGGACACTCAACCGACCGTCGGCTTGAGGTCCTCCGCGGGTGGCATCCACTGCTCGGCACCGGCCGTGACCTGCTCACCGGAGCGGATGTCCTTCACCTCGTCCGGCGCTCCGTCGACACCGGGGAACCAGACGTACGGGATCCCGCGCCGCTCGGCGTAGCGGATCTGCTTGCCGAACTTCGCCGCGCTCGGTGACACCTCGGTCGGCACCCCGCGCCGCCGCAGCGCCTCGGCCACCCGGTTGCTGGCCGTACGCTGCTCCTCGCTGATCACCGCGACGAGCACGGCGGTCGGCACCTCCCGGGAGATCGACAGCTCCCCCGCGCCGAAGAGCAGCCCGAGCAGCCGGGTCACGCCGATCGAGATCCCCACCCCCGGGTACGAGACAGCGCCGGCGCTGGCCAGGTTGTCGTACCGGCCGCCGGAGCAGATCGAGCCGAAGCGCTCGTAGCCGCGCAGCTGGGTCTCGTAGACGGTGCCCGTGTAGTAGTCCAGGCCACGGGCGATGCGCAGGTCCGCCACGCAGAGGCCGGGCGAGTGCTCGGCCGCGGTCTCCACCACCCGGACCAGCTCCTCGATGCCCTCGTCGAGCAGCGGGTCGGTCACCCCGAGCGCCCGGATGGCGTCGGCGAACGAGGCGTCCGGGGCGGAGATCTCGGCCAGCGCCAGGCACGCCTTGGCCTGCGCCTCGCTCGCCCCGGCGGTCTCGGCCAGCAGTTCGGCCACCTTCGCCGGGCCGATCTTGTCGAGCTTGTCGACGGTGCGCAGCGCCGCCTCCGGGTCGGTCACCCCGATACCGCGGAAGAAGCCCTCCCAGATCTTGCGGTTGTTGACCTGGATGGTCACCGGCGGGATGGGCAGGGCGCGCAGCGCGTCCCCGATCACCAGCGGCATCTCCGCCTCGTGGTGCGGGGCCAGGGTGTCCCGGTCGACGATGTCGATGTCGGCCTGGACGAACTCCCGGTAGCGGCCCTCCTGGGGCCGCTCACCCCGCCACACCTTCTGGATCTGGTAGCGGCGGAACGGGAAGTTCAGCTTGCCGGCGTTCTCCAGCACGTAGCGGGCGAACGGCACGGTCAGGTCGAAGTGCAGGCCGAGCTGGTCATCCGCGCCCTCGGCGTCGGCGTGCAGCCGCCGGATGACGTAGACCTCCTTCGAGGTCTCGCCCTTGCGCAGCAGCTGGTCCAGCGGCTCCACGGCGCGGGTCTCCAGCGGTGCGAACCCGTACAGCTCGAAGGTGTCTTGGATCCTGCCGAGCACGAACTGCTCGATCATCCGCTGGCCGGGGGTCCACTCCGGGAAACCGGAGATGGGCGTGGGCTTGCTCATGGGCGTACTCCTTGCGGTTCCGCGCCGGTGGCGCGGTGCTGTCGTGGGTCCGCGCGCGGCGCGGACAAAGATCTAGAGGCCCCGGGTGGGAGCGGCCGGCGACGTACCAGCCACCTCGATGAGGTACGGGTTGCTGGCGCGCTCGCGGCCGATGGTGGTGCTGGGGCCGTGGCCGGGCAACACGACGGTGTCGTCGGCCAGCGGAAGGATCTTGTCGCGCAGGCTGGTGAGCATGGCCGGCATGCTCCCGCCTGGCAGGTCGGTGCGGCCGATCGACCCGGCGAAGAGGACGTCGCCGGAGAGGCACAGCTCGTCAGCCTCCCAGCTCGACCCGGCGGCCGGCAGCCGGAACAGCACCGACCCGCCGGTATGGCCCGGGGCGTGGTCGACGGCGATCTCCAGGCCGGCGAGCGTGAGGGTGGCGCCGTCGGTCAGCTCCGCCACGTCCTCCGGCTCGGTGTAGCTCAGCCGGCCGCCGAAGAGCGACCTCAGGTCGGTCGAGAGGCCCTTGGCCGGGTCGGCCAGCATCTCCCGGTCACCGGGGTGCACGTACGCGGTGATGCCGCGCGCACCGCAGACCGGCGCGACCGAGAAGGTGTGGTCGAGGTGGCCGTGGGTGAGCAGCACGGCGGCCGGATGCAGGCGGTGCTCGGCGAGCAGCGCGTCGAGCTGGTCGAGCACCCCGATGCCGGGGTCGACCACCACGCACTGCTCCCCCGGCGCGGTGGCAACCACGTAGCAGTTGGTGCCGAAGGCGTCCGCGGGAAAGCCGGCCACGAGCACGGGCGCTGTCCTTTCCGTCGAGCAGCTGTCGTCCTGCACAGCAGCCTATCGGGCGGGCCGAGCGAGTTTGCCGCGTCCGTCCCGTGCGCCCCGTACGGCACAGTGACGACCTCCGATAAGCGCTGCTCGGGAAGGGGTGGACCTCGTACACCACATTCCCAGTCACTAGCCGTACACTCTGGCGGGCGTGTGGCGCGGCACACGTGACGCCCGGACGGGCCGGGGCGACCGGCCGCCGGCGACGACCAGGTAGAGGAAAGGGGAGCACGGGTGGCTTCCAGCAGGGACCGGCAGCGCAAACTGGCGCGGGCCAAGCTCGACCGGCAGTTGGCTCGCCGGGCCGCCGCTACGCGGCGCCGACGGCAGATCCAGGCCGGAGTTGGCGCCGCTCTGATCCTCGTGCTGGTCGTGGCCGGCTCGGCCTGGGCGCTCGGGGCGTTCGACTCCGACCCGAAGCAGGACACGGCCGCCGCGGACACCTGCCTCTGGACGCCGCAGGACGCGACGGCCAACACCAACCTCAAGGACGTCGGCACGCCGGCCACCAAGGATCTGCCCACCGACGGCACCCGGGCGATGACGGTGACCACCAACCAGGGCGCGCCGATCACCGCGGAGCTGAACCTGACCAACTCCCCGTGCGCGGCGGCGAGCATCGCCCACCTGGCGAGCCGGTCGTTCTACGACAACACCAAGTGCCACGAGATCACCGCCGAGGGCGCGCTGCGCTGCGGCGACCCCAGCGGCACCGGTCTCGGCGGCCCGACCTACTCGTTCTACGACGAGGAGCTGCCGACCGTGCCGTCGGCGTCGCCGTCGGCCAGTCCGGCCCCCGGCCAGCCGCCGACGTACCCGAAGGGCACGGTGGCGATGATCTCCAACCCGCCGGGCAGCAACGGCAGCCAGTTCCTGATCTTCTTCAAGGACTTCACCACCGCCGACCCGAAGTACCCGGTCATCGGCCGGGTGACCGGCGGGCTGGACGTGGTCGAGAAGATCGGCGCCCTCCCGACCGTGGACAATGGGACCGGGGCGAAGGTCAAGCCCAGCACCGATGTGACGATCCAGAGCCTCACGGTCGGTGAGCCGGTCACCGGCGCGGCACCGGCGCCGTCGGCCTCTGGCACCCCGGCCAGCAGCCCGAGCGCCGGCTGACCGGGCGCCACCACCCACCCAAGCGGCACTCAGCAGCAGACAGCCAGGAGGTTCCAGGCGTGACGTCCACCAGAGAGCGGCAGCGCGCGGCGGCACGCGCCCGGCTCGAGAAGGAGATGGCCGAGCGCGCGGCCAAGGCCCGCAAGCGCCGCCAGACCACGGCGATCGTCAGCGCGGGCGCCGCGCTGGTGCTCGTGGTCGCCGGCACCGTCTGGCTGGCGGTGAGCCTCGGCGGCGACGACGACAAGCCCGCCACCACCACCGCGGCGCCCGGCGCGTCCGAGTGCGTGTACAACGCGATGCCCACCGAGCAGCGGCCCCCGCAGATCAAGGACGTGGGGGTGCCGAGCAACGAGCAGTCCGGCACCGGTGTGCAGACCATGACGATCGACACCAACCTCGGCCCGATCACCGCCAAGGTCGACCGGTCGCTGGTGCCGTGCACGGCGGGCAGCTTCACCTACCTCGCCGAGAAGAACTTCTTCGACAACACCAAGTGCCACCGGCTGGTGACCGAGGGCATCAAGGTGTTGCAGTGCGGTGACCCCAGCGCCACCGGCAACGGCTGGCGGGACACCGACGGCCAGGGCGGCCCGAGCTACCGGCTGCCCGAGGAGAACCTGCCCACCGACAAGCGCCCGCCGTACCCGGAGGGAGTCATCGCGATGGCCAACTCCGGCCAGCCGGGCAGCACCGGCAGCCAGTTCTTCATCGTCTACGGCGACTCCCCGCTGGACCCGGCGTACACCGTGCTGGGCACCATCACCGGCGGCCTCGACCTGGTCAAGGACGTGGCCAAGGCCGGCGACGACGGGGCTTTCGCCCAGCAGGCCGGCGGCGGTCACCCGAAGAAGGAGGTCATCATCAAGGACCTCACGATGAGCAATCCGCAGGGCTGACGCCACCCGAGCAAGACGAAGCGCCCGCCGGCTCAGCCGGCGGGCGCTGTCGCGTTCTCGGGGTACGGGTGTCAGGCCCCGGAGGTGACCCGGTAGGCGTCGAAGACGCCGTCCACCTTGCGGACCGTGGCCAGCAGGTGGCCCAGGTGCTTCGGGTCGGCCATCTCGAAGCTGAACCGGCTCACCGCCACCCGGTCGCGGGTGGTGGTGACGGTGGCGGAGAGGATGTTGACCCGCTCGTCGGAGAGCACCCGGGTGACGTCGGCCAGCAGCTTGTGCCGGTCCAGTGCCTCGACCTGGATGGCGACCAGGAACGTCGAGGCGGAGGTGAGCTTCCAGCTCACCTCGACGACCCGCTCGCTCTGCGCGCGCAGGTCCTCGGCGTTGGCGCAGTCGTCGCGGTGCACGCTCACCCCGCCGGAGCGGGTGACGAAGCCGAACACCGAGTCCGGTGGGACCGGGGTGCAGCAGCGGGCCAGCTTGATCCAGACGTCGCTGACGCCCCGGACCACCACACCGGGGTCGCTGCTGCTCTGGCGGCTGCGCGGCGGCCGGGTGGCGACGGCGGTCTCGGCGATGTCCTCCGCCGCGCCCTCCTCGCCGCCGTACGCGGCCATCAGCTTCTGCACCACCGACTGCGCGGAGACCTGGCTGTCGCCGACCGCCGCATAGAGCGACGCCACGTCGGCGAGGTGCAGGTCCCGGGCGATCGACATCAGCGCGTCGGAGGTGAGCATCCGCTGCAACGGCATGCCCTGCTTGCGCATCGCCTTGACGATCGCGTCCTTGCCGGCCTCGATCGCCTCCTCGCGCCGCTCCTTGTTGAAGTACTGCCGGATCTTCGTCCGGGCGCGCGGGCTCTTGACGAAGCCCAACCAGTCCTGCGTGGGGCCGGCCGTCTCGGACTTCGACGTGAAGATCTCGATCACGTCGCCGTTGGACAAGGTCGACTCCAACGGCACCAACTTGCCGTTGACCCGCGCCCCGATGCACTTGTGCCCGACCTCGGTGTGCACCGCGTACGCGAAGTCGACAGGCGTCGACCCGGTCGGCAGCGGGATGACGTCACCCTTCGGGGTGAAGACGTACACCTCCTGGCTGGACAGGTCGAAGCGCAGCGCGTCCAGGAACTCGCTCGGGTCGGCCGCCTCGCGCTGCCAGTCGAGCAACTGCCGCAGCCAGGTCATCTCGTCGATGTGCGCCGGCGGGCCGACGATCTGGGTGCCCTTGTGCTCCTTGTACTTCCAGTGCGCGGCGATGCCGAACTCCGCGGTGCGGTGCATCGCGTACGTGCGGATCTGCATCTCCACCGGCTTACCGGTGGGCCCGATGACAGTCGTGTGCAACGACTGGTACATGTTGAACTTGGGCATCGCGATGTAGTCCTTGAACCGACCCGGCACCGGCTGCCAGTTGGCGTGGATCACACCCAGCGCCGCGTAGCAGTCCCGAACCGTGTCGACCAGGATCCGCACGCCGACCAGGTCGTAGATGTCGTTGAAGTCGCGACCCCGCACGATCATCTTCTGGTAGATCGAGTAGAGGTGCTTCGGCCGCCCGGTGGTCTCCGCTTTGATCTTGGCGGCCTTCAGGTCGGTCTGCACCTTCTGCGTCACCTGCCGCAGCAACGCCTCGCGCTGCGGCTGGTGCTCCCCGATCAGCCGGTTGATCTCCTCGTAGCGCTTCGGGAACAGCGTGCCGAAGGAGAGATCCTCCAGCTCCCACTTGATCGTGTTCATACCGAGCCGGTGCGCCAGCGGCGCCAGGATCTCCAGCGTCTCCTTGGCCTTCTGCTCCTGCTTGGGACGGGGCAGGAAGGTCAGGGTACGCATGTTGTGCAGCCGGTCGGCCAGCTTGATCACCAGCACCCGAGGGTCCTTGGCCATCGCCACGACCATCTTGCGGATCGTCTCGGCCTTGGCCGCGTCGCCCAGCTTGACCTTGTCGAGCTTGGTGACGCCGTCGACCAGCAGGGCGACCTCGCCACCGAAGTCGGCCCGCATCTGGTCGAGGGTGTACTCGGTGTCCTCGATGGTGTCGTGCAGCAGCGCGGCGACCAGCGTGGTGGTGTCCATCCCCAGGTTGCCGAGGATCGTCGCCACGGCGAGGGGGTGGGTGATGTAGGGGTCACCGGACTTGCGGTACTGACCGGAGTGCCACCGCGCGGCCGTGTCGAAGGCGCGCTGGAGCAGCCGGGCGTCCGCCTTGGGGTGGTTGTCCCGGTGGCTCGCGATGAGCGGCTCCAGCACCTCGCTGACCTGGGAGGTCTGCCAGGGCGCGTTGAACCGGGCCAGCCGGGCCCGGACCCGCCGGCCGGTGGGCGCGTTGGACAACCCGAAGCCACCGCTGGGCGACGGGTCGACGCCGGCGTCGGTCGGGAACGGCACCACGACGCCATCGGCGCCGGGGGACGCCTCGGTGCTCGGTGGGCCGCTGGTCGGACACACCGTGCTCTCGCTGGAAGCCCTGCCGGAGCCGTTGCCGGTGCCCGTCACCCGGGCCGGCGCGTCGCCTGTCCGGTCGGTCACCGTGCCGTCAGCGTCGCCTGTCGGGTGCACCGTGCCCTCCGCCGGAGGGACGACATCGTGGGACACCGGCCTCCTCACCGCTCGCCGGAAACACGCCGGCCGAAGATCGGCCGACCTGGTCTCGCCCGCCGGACGGGTACCGCCGGCGTCAGCAAAGGGCAATGCTACCCGCACGGACGGTCCCCTGCCGCTCCGCCGGACGGTCGGCGCCGGGTCCATCCGACGGGTCCGGGATCAAACGGTCAGCAGACCGTCGACCGGTTCAAACGGACAGCAGGGCGTGGACGGGACGCGGCGCCAGTCGCTCACGCCCACCCAGGAAGCCGAGCTCCAGCAGCACGGTGAAGCCGGTGACGGTCCCGCCGGCCCGTTCGACCAGGTCCAGCGTCGCCTCGGCGGTGCCACCGGTGGCCAGCACGTCGTCGACCACCAGCACCCGGTGCCCGGCGGTGAAGGCGTCCTCGTGCACTTCGAGGGTGGCCTCGCCGTACTCCAGCGCGTAGGAGACCGAGTGCGCCGGGCGGGGCAGCTTGCCGGCCTTGCGTACCGGCACCACGCCCACCCCGGTCGCGTACGCGATGGCCGCCGCGACGACGAACCCACGCGCCTCGATACCGACCACCACGTCGAAGGCGTCCCGCCCGTGGTACGACACGATCCCGTCGATCACCTCACGGAAGACCTTGCCGTCGGCGAAGAGTGGCATCAGGTCCTTGAACAGGACGCCGGGCTTGGGAAAGTCGGGCACGTCCAGCACCCGACTGGCGACCAGTCGGGCGGCTTCCGGGCCACTGTCCCCGCGCGCTGCGGTGCTGTGGGTCTCCGTCACGGCTGTTTCGCTCTCCTTCAACGACGAACGGCGTCCGGCAACAGCATGCCGGACGCCGTTCGGGTGTTTCCTGTCGGGTCAGCGCCGCTTGGCGCCACCCGGCCGGTTGCCGCCGCCACCGGGGCGACCGCCCCGGGCACCGGTGGGCCGCTTGCCCGCCGGCCGAGCGCCCACCTTGGGGGCGGCACCGGCCAGCGCGGCGGCGTCCTGGTCGACCGGCTCGTCGGTCGCGTCGGCCTGGGCTGCCGGGCTCGCGGCACCCTTGCCGGCGACCTCGCCGCGGCCCGCCCCGCCCCGCCGGGTCAGGACGCGCTTGTTGTGCGCCTGGATCCGCGGGTCGTAGTTCTTCAGCAGCGCCAGCAGCGGGGTGGCCACCAGGATGGAGGTCAGGAACGCCACCGCCATACCGACGAACAGCACCAGACCGAGGTCCTTCAGGGTGCCCGCGCCGAGCAGGCCGGCACCGATGAAGAGCAGACCGCCGACCGGCAGCAGGGCGACCACGGAGGTGTTCAACGACCGCATCAGGCTCTGGTTGATGGCCAGGTTGGCCGCCTCGCCGTACGTCTGGTTGTTGTTGGCGGTGATGCCTCGGGTGTTCTCTTGGACCTTGTCGAAGACCACCACCACGTCGTAGAGCGCGAAGCCCAGGATGGTGAGGAAGCCGATGATCGTCGACGGGGTGACCTCGAAGCCGACGAGCGAGTAGATGCCGGCGGTGAGGATCAGGTTCGTGATCAGCGAGGCGACCGCGGCGACGGCCATCCGCCACTCGAAGCGCAGGATCAGGTAGACCATCACCAGCGCGATGAAGATGACCAGACCGAGCACGGCCCGCTCGGTGACCTGGCTGCCCCAGGCCTCACTGACCTGGTTGTTGCTGATCTGGTCGGCATTGATGCCGAGGTCGTCGGCGATCTGGGCCTTGACCGCGGTGGCCTGCTCGGCGCTGAGCTGCGGCGTGCGCAGCTCGTAGGAGTCGCCGCCCGGGCCGCCGACCTTCTGCGCGGTGACCACCTCGACGCCGGTGTTCTTGGCGGCCAGGGCCGAGTTGACCTCCCGCTCGGCGTCGTCCAGGGTGCCGACACTGGCCGGCACCTGGAACGAGTTGCCGCCGGCGAACTCGATGCCCAGGCTGAACCCGCGGATCGAGAAGCTGAGGATCGCGATCAGGACCAGGACCCCGGCGACGCCGAACCAGAGCTTGCGGCGGCCGACGATGTTGAGACCGGCCTCGCCGTTGTAAAGGCGGCTCGCCAGACCGTTTTCAGCCATCTCAGGCCTCCTTGGCGCGCGGGTTGCGGGGCTGAGTCGGCTGGTTGCGGGCCGGAAGTGCCCGGCCCAGACCGCTGACCCGCGGGGACAGGAACGCCCGGGTCCGGGCGAACATCGTCATGATCGGGTGCCGGAAGAGGAAGACCACCACCAGGTCCAGCACGGTGGCCAGGCCGAGGGCGAACGCGAAGCCCTTGACCGTGCCGACCGAGACCACGTAGAGCACCACAGCGGAGAGCAGGGTGATCGCGTTGGCCGAGATGATCGTCCGACGGGCCCGGATCCAGGCGCGCGGCACCGCGCTACGCGGGCTGCGTCCCTCCCGGATCTCGTCTTTCAGTCGTTCGAAGTAGATGACGAACGAGTCCGCCGCCACACCGAGCGAGACGATCATGCCGGCGATGCCGGCGAGGGTGAGCGTGAAGCCGATCTGCCGGCCGAGCACCACCAGCGCGCCGAAGACCAGCAGCGCGGAGAGGATCAGGCTCAGGAAAATCACCGAGCCGAGCAGCCGGTAGTAGAAGAACGCGTAGATGATGACCAGCAGCATGCCGATCCCGGCCGCGAGCAGACCGGCGCGCAGGTGGCTGGCGCCCAGCGTGGCGGTGACGTTCTGCGCTTCCTGCTGCTCGAAGGTCACCGGCAGCGCGCCGTAGCGCAGCTGACCGGCGAGGGTGCTGGCGTCCTTCTGGGTGAAGGTGCCGGTGATCTGGGAGTTGCCGGTCAGCACGCCCTGGATCTCCGGCGAGGACACGATCTTGTTGTCCAGCACGACGGCCACCCGGCACTTGCCGTCCTGGCCCAGCGCGGTCGCGTCGCAGGCCTGACCCTCGTTGTTGAACGCCTCACGGGTGAGGTTGGTCCACTTCTCCTGACCGTCGCTCTTGAAGTCCAGGCTGACCACCCAGGCGTTGGTCTGGTCGAGCACCGCGTCGGCGTCGGACACGTCGGTGCCCTCGACCTTCGCCTGGTCGAGCAGGTACTTCGAAACGCCGTCCTCGCAGGAGACCACCTGCTGCTTCGGGTCGGAGATCGACGCCGGCGGGCGCTGGTCGAGCTGGGCGCAGCCGATCGTCGGCACGTTGAACTGCATCTGCGCCGGCAGCACCGCGACCTCCTGCGGAGACAGCGTGCCGAACGGCTTGAGCTTGTCGGCCAGCGACGGGTCGGCGGTCAGGTCGGCCGGGGCCTGCAGCCCGTTGGCGGCCTGCCACGCGGGGGCGCCGACCTTCTGCTCGACGGCCTTGCGCTGCTCCTCGATGCTGGCCGGGACCGGCTCGGCGCTGGCGCTGGGCGCGGCGGCGCTCGGCGAAGCCGTGGCGGACGGGGTCGGCGTGGCGCTGGGCGACGCCGGGGCCATCCCGCCCTGACCGCCGCTCGGCGACGAGGTCACCTTCGGCGAGGCGCTGCCGGTCGAGGTCGGGGTCGCGCCGCCGGACGGGGTCGCGCTGCCGGTCGGGGCGGCGCTGCCCGTCGGGGCCGGCGTGGCGGCGGGGGGCGCCTCGGCCACACCGCTGCCGGAGGCGGCCTTGAGCACCTTGCGGAAGCGCAGCTCAGCCGCGCTGCCGACATCCGTGAGATCCCGGTTCTCACCGGGCAGGGAGATGACGATGTTGCGGTTGCCCTCGGTGACCACCTCGGCCTCGGCCACGCCGAACGCGTTGACCCGGCTCTCGATGATCTGGCGGGCCTCCTCGAGGTTCTGCGCCGTCGGGGGCTTGCCGTCGACGCTGTTGGTCGCCTCCAGTGTCACCCGCGTGCCGCCGATGAGGTCCAGGCCGAGCTTGGGCTCGAGCCGGTCCTTCAAGCTGCCGCTGGCGCCGGCGAAGAACACCAAAAGATAGAGGACCACGAAGATGAACCCGAGCACGGCGAGCTGCCGCCCGGGGCGCATCTGTCCCTGAGGTGGTGCCACGGCTGTCCTGTCTCCCTGTACGGTCGCGCCGCTGTCGCAGCGGCGGCGGTGTCGGGCCGGGGGTTCCGCCCGACGGGTCTGCCTTGAGCCAACGAGGTGCCGACACGAGGACCGGGCACCCCCGGCGCGGAACGCCGACGGTCACGGGAACATGCCGACGCCCGGCGTCGACCCAACTATCCAGTTTTCACGTCTCGTCCGCTGCCCCGTCGGGCGCGACCACCCGGAAGCCGGGTCGACCGGCCATACGCCGGACGCGCCGCTCCCGGAGGGGAGGGGTCAGTCCTTGGCGGTGTCCGCGTCCTCGGTGACCGGCTCGCTCGGCAGCTCCGCGCGGGTGACCACCCGGGCGATGGCCGGCCGGGCGTAGCGGGTCTGCACGCCCGGTGCGACCTCGATCAGGACAGTGTCGTCCTCGATGCCGGTGACCGTGCCGTAGAGCCCACCGATGGTCACGACCTCGTCGCCGGGGCCGAGGTTGGACTGCATCGCCTCCGCCTCTTTGCGGCGCTTCTGCTGGGGCCGGATCATCATGAAATACATGACACCGAAGAGCAGGGCGATCATCAGGATCGGCGTGAAACCGCCGGCCCCGCCACCCGCTGCTGCGTAATGCACGGTTACTGACCTTCCCATTGGCCACCTGCCCGGCACCGTGGGTGCCGGAGCGGAGGCGGATTCTCACGTCCTGTACAGACCGCGGCGAAGTCTAAACCCTGCACCTGGGAACGCCGAATGCGGCACAGATCACGTTCACATCACGGCTGATCGGCATCCAAGGAGAACAGATCGGGCACCGGTGGACTATCTGCGCCAAATGTACCATTCGGTGGTGTGCGCCCCAGATGCCGCCAGGCAGCCTCGGTCGCCACCCGCCCCCGGGGGGTGCGGGCCAACAGCCCCGCCCGCACCAGGAACGGCTCGCAGACCTCCTCAACCGTGTCCGGCTGCTCCCCCACCGCCACGGCGAGGGTGGACAACCCCACCGGACCGCCCCGGAACGAGTCGACCAACGCGGTCAGCACCGCACGGTCCAACCGGTCCAGGCCGAGCGCGTCCACGTCGTACACGATCAGGGCCGCCCGGGCGGTGTCGAGATCGACCACCCCGTCCGCCCGGACCTCGGCGTAGTCACGCACCCGGCGCAGCAGCCGGTTGGCGATCCGCGGAGTGCCCCGGGACCGACCCGCGATCTCGGTCGCGCCCTCGGGGGTGATCGGCACACCCAGGATCCGCGCCGAACGGTGCAGCAGCGTCTCCAGATCCGCCGGGGCGTAGAAGTCGAGGTGCGCGACGAAACCGAACCGGTCCCGCATCGGCCCGGTCAACAGCCCCGAGCGGGTCGTCGCGCCGACCAGGGTGAACGGCTCGACGTCCAGCGGGATCGCCGTCGCCCCCGGACCCTTGCCCACCACCACGTCGACCCGGAAGTCCTCCATCGCGCTGTACAGCAGCTCCTCGGCCGGCCGCGCGATTCGATGGATCTCGTCGATGAAGAGCACATCGCCCTCGGCGAGGCTGGTCAGGATCGCCGCCAGATCACCGGAACGCTCGATCGCCGGACCGCTGGTCACCCGGATGCCCGCGCCCAGCTCGGCGGCGACGATGTTGGCCAGACTCGTCTTACCCAACCCGGGAGGCCCGGAGAGCAGGATGTGATCGGGCGGCGACCCCCGCCGCATGGCGCCCTGCAACAGCAGGTCGAGCTGGTCGCGTACCCGGTCCTGGGCGATGAACTCGGCCAGCCGCCGCGGCCGGACCGTGGCCTCGGCGTCCCGGTCGGCGTCGCTGACGTACGCCGAGACGAGCCCCTCGGTCTCGCTCATCGCGCGGCCCGGGCGGTCATCGGGTGCGGCCCAGCAGTCGGATGGCCTGCTTCAGCAGGACCGGGACCGGCGGAGTGTCGCCCTCGATCGACTCCGCCACCGCGGCCACCGCCTGATCGGCCTGACCGGCCGTCCAGCCCAGCCCCACCAACGCCTGCCGGACCTGGTCGGGCCAGCTGCCGCGGGTCACCCCGGTTACCCCGTCGGCGCCGATCGGCACCGGGCCGATCCGGTCGCGCAGCTCCAGCACCAGGCGTTCCGCACCCTTCTTGCCGATCCCGGGTACCCGGGTCAGGGCGGCCGTGTCGGCGTTGGCGATCGCCTTGCGGACCGCGTCCGGGGTGTGTACCGCCAACACCGCCTGGGCCAGTCGCGGACCGACCC
This sequence comes from Micromonospora sp. NPDC005220, assembly GCF_040607895.1. Lineage (NCBI taxonomy): Bacteria > Bacillati > Actinomycetota > Actinomycetes > Micromonosporales > Micromonosporaceae > Micromonospora > Micromonospora sp. NPDC005220. Next base: position 20,855 of record NZ_JBEXHP010000062.1, on the reverse strand, counting down.
CACTGGCGGTCTGGAGCAGCTCGAACAGCGACTTGGCGTCATCGTCGGCGAAGCCGTAGAGGGTCAGCGAATCTTCCCGAACGATCAGGCTGGTGGCGAGCCGGGCGACCTGGCCGACCCGCAGCTCCGCGAGGGTCCCCGGGGCGCAGTGCACGGCGAGCCCGACCCCGCCGACCTCGATCACCGCCTGGTCCGGACCCGTCGCGGTCACCGTGCCGCGCACGCTGGCGATCATCGTGCTCCTCCTCGTCGTGCCCGATCGGCCGCGGCGGCCAGCTTGGAGCGGGTGCCGCCGCGCCACACATGGCAGATGGCCAGGGCCAGCGCGTCGGCGGCGTCCGCCGGCTTCGGTGGCTCGGCCAGCCGCAACAGCCGGGTCACCATCGCGGTCATCTGCGCCTTGTCGGCCTGACCGGACCCGGTCACGGCCGCCTTCACCTCGCTCGGGGTGTACGTCTGCACCGGCAGCCCGGCGCGCGCCCCGGCCAGCACGGCGATGCCACTGGCCTGCGCGGTGCCCATCACCGTGCGCACGTTGTGCTGGCTGAACACCCGCTCGACGGCGACGCTCTCCGGTTCATGCTTGGCCACCAGCTCGGTCAGCGACCGGTCCAGGTGCAACAGGCGCAGCGCCAGGTCGTCGGCCGGGTCGGTGTAGACCACGTAGTAGGCGACCAGCGTGCAGGGCCGGCCGGGCATACCCTCGACCACGCCCACCCCACACCGGGTCAACCCCGGGTCCACACCGAGCACGCGCACGCCGCCCCCTCCCCAGCCGTCAGCAGTACGTGTGTTCGACACCCTAACCGGCGCCTTCCCACCAGCCCCACGGGACACGCCCCCACACCCCACACCCAGCCCCGCCCCGACCCCGCGCCAACATCCACGCACCTTCGCGGATGTTGCTGCCTCCGACGCCGGAGAGACAGCAACATCCCTGATCCTGCGCGGATCTTGACGACGAGCAGCCGCCTGACGGACCGGGAGCGGGGTTTGTGGCACCCCGCCGCCGTCAAGGTCGTGCTCGAACCAGGATGTAGTGGCCACGAGGTGCTGGGAAACCACTGCATGCTGGTTGTTGCGCGATCTTCCGACGCGCACCGCGCTGCGGCGGGGCCGGCGCGGGCTACGGGGGCAGGCGGGCCACACAGCTTTGGTACGGAGTATGTGTCGCTGGCCCATGTGCCGGGGAGCACACAGCTCGTAACTTCTTGCGCCATGACGGCAGAACCCGTGGTGGTCCCCCACGTCGTACAGGTCGACCTCTCCGGTCGAACCGCCCTGGTCACCGGGGGCGGCGGCGGCATCGGGCGGGCGTGTGCCCTGCGGCTGGGCGCGGCCGGCGCCAAGGTGCTCGTGGTGGACCGCGACCTGGCGGCGGCCAAGGCGGTGGCCGCCGAGGTCGGCGGCCGGGCCGAGGGCGTCGACCTGTCCGACGCCGCGGCGGTGGATTCCCTCGACGTGGACGTGGACATCGTGGTGAACAACGCCGGGCTCCAGCACGTGGCGCCGTTGCAGGACTTCCCCGTCGAGCGTTTCGAGTACATCCAGCGGGTGATGGTGGAGGCGCCGTTCCGGTTGATCCGCCGGGCGCTGCCGCACATGTACGCCCGGGGCTGGGGGCGGATCATCAACATCTCCTCGGTGCACGGGCTGCGCGCCTCGCCGTACAAGGCGGCCTACGTCTCGGCCAAGCACGCTCTGGAGGGGCTGTCGAAGGTGGTCGCGCTGGAGGGCGCCGCGCACGGGGTGACCGCCAACTGCATCAACCCGGCGTACGTGCGGACCGCCCTGGTGGAGAGCCAGATCGCCGACCAGGCGGCCAGTCACGGCATCGACGAGGCCGAGGTGATCGAGAAGATCATGCTGGCCCGGGCCGCGATCAAGCGGCTGATCGAGCCGGAGGAGGTCGCCGAGCTGCTGGCGTACCTCTGCTCGCCGCCGGCGGCCTTCATCACCGGCGCGTCGATCGCCCTCGACGGGGGCTGGACGGCCAACTAGTGGGGCTGAGCACAATGTCGACCATGTCATCGCCGGTGGAGTTCCTGGAGCTGCTCGCCCGAGAGGCCGCGGCGGTCGAGTTCGAGGGTCCGCTGGTGGCCGCGCGGGCCGCCGGGCTGCCGCCGGACCGGCTGGCCGAGCTGGAGCAGGCCAAGTCGGTGGCGTTGCGGGTCCGCGCGCTGCTGGAGCGCCGGCGCCGCCGGGAGAGCGAGCTGTCCGGTCTGTACGACACGGTCAGTGACCTGGCCGGGCTGCGCGACCTGGACGACGTGTTGCGGGCGATCGTGCACCGGGCCCGGCACCTCCTCGGCGCGGACGTGGCGTACATGACGCTCAACGACGACGAGCGCGGCGACACCTACATGCGGGTGACCGACGGGTCGGTGTCAGCCCGGTTCCAGCGGCTGCGCCTACCGATGGGCGCCGGTCTCGGTGGCCTGGTGGCCCAGTCCGGCGCTCCGTACGTCACCGCCAACTACGGCGAGGACGCGCGCTTCCACCACACCGGCGAGATCGACGCCGGGGTGGGCGAGGAGGGGCTGGTGGCGATCCTCGGGGTGCCGCTGCGGCTCGGCTCGACCTCGATCGGCGTGCTCTACGCGGCCAACCGGTCGGCCCGGCCGTTCGTCCGGGAGGAGGTGGCGCTGCTGGTGTCGCTGGCCGCGCACGCCGCGGTGGCAATCGACACCGCCCGGCTGCTGACCGAGACCCGGTCGGCGCTCGCCGAGTTGTCGGCGGCGAACACCACCATCCGGGCGCACAGCAGCTCGGTGGAGCGGGCCGCGGCGGCACACGACCGGATGACCGCCCTGGTGCTGCGCGGCGGCGGGGTGGAGGACGTGGCGGCGGCGGTGACCGAGGTGCTGGGCGGCGCGCTGCTGGCGCTGGACGCCGAGGGCCGACTGCTGGCCCGGGTGGGCGAGATCGAGGAGCCGGACCGCGCGGACATCGTCGAGGCGGTGGCCGCGTCCCGGACCGAGGGGCGCAGCGTCCGCCGGGGTCCACTCTGGTACGCGGCGGTGGTGGCCGGCGCGGAGAACCTGGGTGCCCTGGTGCTGCGCCCGGACGACGAGCTGGTCGACGCCGACCAGCGCATCCTGGAGCGGGCCGCGTTGGTGACCGCGCTGCTGCTGCTGTTCCGCCGGACCGTCGCGGAGGCGGAGGGGCGGGTGCGCGGCGAGCTGCTGGACGACCTGATCGCCCGGCCGCTGCGCGACACCGACGCGTTGCGCAGCCGGGCCCGTCGGCTCGGGGTGGACCTGGACGCGCCGCACGTGCTGGTGGCGGTGGGCGACGACGCGATCGCCGCGACCGGCTCGGCTCGGCAGCGGGTGCTCTCCTGGGCCACCACGTACGCCTCGGCGCGCGGTGGCCTGGCCGCGGCGCGCGACGGCCGGGTGGTGCTGATGCTGCCGGGGTTGGACGCGGGCGGCAGCGCCCGCGCGGTGGCCCGGGACCTGTCCCGGGTGACCGGCCGACCGGTGACCGCCGGGGCGAGTGGCCCGTCGCACACGCCGGCGGAGCTGGCCGGGACGTTCCAGGAGGCGGACCGGTGCCTGACGGCGCTGGGCGCGCTGGGCCGCGCCGGGCAGGGCGCGAGCACGGCGGAGCTGGGCTTCGTCGGGCTGCTGCTGGGCACTGTCGGTGACCGGGGTGAGAAGGACGTGACCGAGTTCCTCAGCGCCACCGTCGGGCCGGTGCTCGACTACGACGCCCGGCGCGGCACGGCTCTGGTGAAGACGCTGGAGGCGTACTTCGGGGTGGGTGGCAGCCTGGCCCGGGCCGCCGAGCAGCTGCACGTGCACGTCAACACGGTGACCCAGCGGTTGGAGCGGGTCGGGCAGTTGCTCGGCGTCGACTGGCAGCGGCCGGAGCGGGCGCTGGAGGTGCAGCTCGCGCTGCGCCTGCACCGGCTGCGCGCGCCGGCCGGCTGACCGAGGCCGACCCGTCACCCGGCGCGGCCCAGCAGGCCGCGGCAGCGACCACGCCGGATCAACGGGCCCGGATGCCCTCCAGCACGGCGTCGACGACCCGTTCGGGCAGGGTCCGCTCGTCCAGGTCCGGGTTCCACTGGAGCACCCGCTGGATCAGCATCGGCCCGGTGAGCAGCGCCATCGTCACCTCGATGTCGATGTCGGGGCGGAGCACCCCCTCGTCGATACCGCGCCGCAGCACCTCACGCATCAGCTGTCGCCGGGGCGCGATGATGTTCTGGTAGAGCTGGAACTGGTCCGCGCTGCGGTTCACGGCCGGCACCAGGCAGGGCACGATCTTGGCCGCTCGCGGGTCGACGTTCGTGCCGATCGCGCCGACCAGCAGCACCAGGTCGTCGCGGACGGAGTGGCCCGGCGGCCGGGCCATGACGCCCTTGAGTCGCCGTAACGCGTCCAGCAGCAGCGCGTCCTTGCCGGCCCAGCGGCGGTAGATGGTGGCCTTGCCGACCCCGGCGCGGGCGGCGATCGCCTCGATCGAGAGCGCCTCGATGGTGCTGCCCTCGGCGAGCAGGTCGAGGGTGGCCTCGATGATCGCCTCGTCGGCGCGGATGCTCCGCGGTCGCCCGGGCGACCGCGGAGCATCGGCAGTGGACATCATGTCCGCCATTCTCCCCGAACCTATGCCGTGCCGGCCAACTCCGGCTCGGCGACCGGCGCCGCCGGGGCGACGCTGTGGTCCTCCTTGCCCGGCATCCAGCGCAGCACCACGATGATCCCGAGCGCGGCGATCACCGCGGATAGCCCGGCCGCCCAGTGCATGGCGGTGACGAAGGCGTCGTTGGCCGCCGAGATCAGCCCCGGCGCCGCCGGGCCGAGCTGGCCGGCCGCCGCGTACGCCCCGGAGATCGACTCGTTGGCCGCGTCCCGGGCCTGCGTGGGCAGACCGGTCAGCGCGTCACCGATGTCGCTGCGATAGACCGCGGAGAGCACCGAGCCGAGGACTGCCACGCCGAGCGCGCCGGCCACCTGGCGGATGGTGTTGCTGACCGCGGAGCCCACCCCGGCCTTCTCCCGGGGCAACGCCGACATGATCGACTCGGTGGCCGGCGGCATGATGTTGGCCATCCCGGCGCCCTGGATGAAGAAGACGAGCAGCACGATCCAGATCGGGGTGGAGGCGCCGATGAAGACGAACGCGCCGAGCGACACCACGGTCAGCGCCAACCCGACGGTGGCGACGGCCTTACCGCCGTAGCGGCGGACCATCGCGGCGCTGCGCGGCGCGAAGACCAGCTGGGCGCCGGCGAAGGGCAGGAAGAGCAGACCGGTCTGCAACGGGCTGTAGTCGCGCACGAGTTGCAGGTAGAACGAGCCGAAGAACATCGAGCCCATCGCGGCGAAGAAGACCAGGCCGACGATGGCGACCGGCGCGGCGAACCGGGGCACCTTGAACAGTCGGACGTCCAGCGACGGGTGGTCGCTGCGCCGCTCGTGCTGGACGAACCAGGCCAGCACCGCGAGGCCGACCAGGATCGAGCCCCAGGCCGTCGGGCGGTCGAAGCCGTGCTCGCCGCCGTCGATGATGCCGTAGGAGAGGGCGACCAGGCCGACCACGGAGAGCAGGACGCCGAGCACGTCGACCCGGCCGGGCCGCGGGTCGCGCGACTCGGGGACCAGCAGCGCCACCAGAACCACGCCGGCGGCGACCACCGGCACGTTGATCAGGAAGACCGAGCCCCACCAGAAGTGCTCCAGCAGCGCGCCGCCGAGGATCGGGCCGATCGCCACGGCGAGACCGACCGCGCCGGCCCAGACACCGATGGCCCGACCGCGCTCGCGCGGGTCGAAGACGTTGGAGATGATCGACAGCGTCACCGGCATGATGGCCGCGCCGCCGACCCCCATCAGGGCGCGGGCCGCGATGAGCTGTCCGGGGCTCTGGGCGTACGCGGAGAGCAGCGACGCCAGGCCGAACAGCACCAGACCGATCATCAGGAAGCGCTTGCGGCCGGCGCGGTCGCCGAGCACCCCGAAGGTGAACAGCAGCCCGGCGAAGACGAGCGTGTAGGAGTTGATGGACCACTCCAGCTCGCCCTGGCTGGCGCCGAGGCCGTGCACCGGGTCGGCCAGGGTGCGCAGGGCGACGTTGAGGATCGTGTTGTCGAGGACGACCACGAGGAGGCTGATCACCAGCACCCCCAGGATCGCCCACCGCCTCGGGTGTCCCGTGTTGTTGTGCAGCTCCATGCCTGGTTTTCCCCCCACGTTTCACCCGCGACGAAATACGATACGGGTCAGACTCGTAACGCGGGTCAGCCTACGGCGGGTATTAACGATACGGCACCGATCCGTATCGTATGTGGTGGGCATCACGCCCGGGCCCGACCGCCAGGCAGGCGTCGACAGCCTCCGTCAACGTGTCGAGACGGACCGCCGGACGGCCGAGCGGCTCGATCCAGCCCGGCCCCGCGCCGTACACCCGAAGGAGCGGAAAGTCCCGGGCGAAGCGCACCAGGCGGTGGGCGCGGCCGGTGAGCGGCGTCTGCGACCAGAGCACGACGGTGCGCGGGCGGGCCCGGTGCACGGCGCTGGTGAGGGCGGGCCAGGGCAGCGCGGGGCCGAGGTTCAGACAGCCACGGCCCTGCTCGCGCAGCGCGGCGGCGAGCGCGAGCAGACCCAGGCTGTGCGCCTCCTTGTCGGCGCCGGCCAGCAGCACCCCGCCGGTGGGCAGCGACCGGCCCGGCTCCCGGCGGTACGCGTCCAACCCGACCCGCACGCCCTCGAAGAGGGCGTGCTCGATGACGATCTCGGCGGCGGTACGCCCCGACAAGCGGGCCAGCAGCGGACGACAGACCTGCTCCCAGAGCGCCGGCACGCCCCACGCCTCGACCAACTCCAGCAGCACCGAGGCCACACCGTTGGCGTCCAGGTCCTCCGCCGCCAGCGAAACCTGCTTGTGCGCGATCTCCACGGCCTCCGCCGGCATCGGATCGGTCAGCACCAGACGTACCCCCGGGTAGACGTTCTCTACCCGGGGGTTCGCTCAAAGGGCGGGTGGCGGATGCGCCGTCGCGGAATTTTCAGCGACGACGGGCCGCCAGCCGGTGCGCCAGCGCGGCGACGCTGCCCCAGATGCCGCGCCGGAACAGCACCACGACGAGGACGAAGATGCTCCCGGTCACCAGGCCGATCGCCTCGAACCCGGAGAACGACAACCAGTCCTCGAGCCGGACCACGAGGGCGGCGCCGAGCACCCCGCCCCAGAGGGTGCCGATTCCGCCGAGCACCACCACGATGACCGCCTTGCCGGAGGTGGTCCAGTGCAGCACGTCCAGCGAGACGAACCGGTGGCCGACAGCGAACAACCCGCCACCGAGGCCGGCGATGAACCCGGAGAGCACGAACGCGGTGAGTTTGTAGCGGTGCACCGGGTAGCCCAGCGCCCGCGCTCGGGCCGGGTTGTCCCGGATGCCGACCAGCACCCGACCGAACGGTGAGTGCACGATCCGCCAGGCCGCGGCGAGCCCGAGCAGCACGATCGGCAGGATCGCGTAGTAGAAGAAGTAGTCGTCGGTGAGGTCGACGCCGAACAGGTCGCGGGGCACCCCCTGGAGGCCGTTCTCGCCCTGGGTCACCGAGCGCCACTCGTTGGCCACGTAGTAGACCATTTGCGCGAAGGCCAGGGTCACCATGGCGAAGTAGATGCCGGTCCGCTTGACCGCCAGGTACCCGATCGGCACGGCGAGCACCGCCGCGGCGAGCGCCCCGGCCAGCACCGCGAGGGGAAACGGCAGGCCGGCGTGGATGGCCACCAGCCCGGTGACGTACGCGGAGGTGCCCCAGAACGCGGCGTGACCGAAGGACATCAGCCCGGTGAAGCCGAGCAGCAGGTCCACCGCCACGGCGAACAGCGCCCAGCAGAGGATGTCCACCGCGACCGCCGGGTAGAGGCCGTTGGGCAGCCACGCCGCGACGGCCAGACCGACGGCGAGCAGCGCGTACCGCACCCAGCCGGGGGCCCGGGCCACGGCGATCAGCCCGGACGGCGGCGTCGAGCGGGACGCGTCGGTGGGAGTGTCCACGGTGTTGGTCATGCGGGGGCCTCCTCCCGACCGAACAGGCCGGCCGGTCGCCAGAGCAGCACACCGGCCATCACCACGAAGACGATGGTCTGCGAGACGAGCGGGAAGTTCGACAGGTACGCCTCGCCCCACGCCTGCACCAGGCCGATGCCGAAGCCGGCGGCGACCGACCCGAAGATCGAGCCCAGCCCGCCGATCACCACCACCGCGAACACCACGATGATCAGGTCGGCGCCCATCAACGGGTTGACCGCGCGCATCGGCGCGGCCAGCACACCGGCGAGGCCGGCCAGCCCGATTCCGAAGCCGAAGACCGGCGTCACCCAGCGTCCGACGTCGATGCCGAACGCGCGGGTCAGGTCCGGCCGCTCGGTGGACGCCCGGACCACCATGCCGATCCGGGTCCGGGTCAGCACCCACCACACCGCGACGCAGAGCAGCACCGCGAAGCCGAGGATGAACACCCGGTACGTCGGGAAGTCGAACAGCCCGAAGTCGACCGACCCGCTCAACAGCGACGGCGTCTGGTACGGGCTGGACTGCACGCCGTAGCGCAGTTTCACCAGGTCCTGAAGGATCAGCGTCAGACCGAAGGTGAGCAGGAAGTTGTAGAGCGGGTCCAGTGTGGTCAGCCGGTGGATCACCGCGCGTTCCAGCGCCATGCCGAGCAGCCCCAGCCCCACCGGCATGATCACCAGGGCCGCCCAGAACGGCACGCCCGCCTCGGTGAGCAGCACGTACGCCCCGAACGCGCCGAGCATGTAGAACGCGCCGTGCGCGAAGTTGACCACCCGCAGCATGCCGAAGATGACCGCCAGCCCGAGGGCGAGCAGGGCGTAGAACGCCCCACTCACCAACCCGTTGAAGGTGTTCTGCGCGAATCCACTCATAGTTTGCAGTCCGCCGAGGGCGCGCGGAACGCCTCCGCGGCCGGGATCGTCTTGAGCACCTTCACGTAGTCCCACGGCTCGGTGACCTCGGACTGCGGCTTCACCTGGGCCAGGTACGCGTCGTGCACCACCCGGTGGTCCTCGGCGCGGATCTTCCCGTTGCGCAGGAAGACGTCCTCGACCGTCTTGCCCTCCAGGCCCTTGACGACGGCGTCCGCGTCGTCGGTGCCGGCCGCCTGCACCGCCTCCAGGTACTGCAACGCGGCGGAGTAGTTGGCCGCGTGCGCGAAGGTCGGCCGGGTACCGGCCTTCTGCTGGAAGCGGTCGGCGAACTCCCGGTTCTTGGCGTCGAAGTTCCAGTACCAGGCGTCGGTGTACGTGGTGCCGGCCAGCGCGGCCGGGGTGAGCGAGTGGATGTCGGTGAGGAACATCAGCCCCACCGCCAGGCCGACGCCCTTGTCCCGCAGCTTGAACTCGTTGTACTGCTTCACCACGTTGACCAGCTCCGCGCCGGCCTGCATGGTGCCCAGCACGTCCGGCTTCGGGTTCAGGTTCGGCGCCTTGAGCAGGAAGGTGGAGAAGTCACCGCTGGTGTTCGGGAACGGCGCCCCGTCCTTGCCGACGACAGTGCCGCCGGCCGCCGTGATCGCGGTGGAGAAGCTCTTCTCCATGTCCTGACCGAAGGCGTAGTTCGGGTACAGGATGTACCAGTTCTTGCCGATCTGCTCGGTGGTGGTCTTCCCGGTGCCGTTGGCCAGCATGTACGTGTCGTACGCGTAGTGGAAGGTGTACCTGTTGCAGCTCTTGCCGGTCAGGTCGGTGGTCGCCGCGCCGATGTTGAAGTAGAGCTTCTTCTTCTCCTTGGCCACGTCGGCGACCTTCAGCGCGGCCGACGAGGTGGGCACGTCCAGGATCAGGTCGACGCCCTTGCGGTCGTACATCTCCTGGGCCTTGGAGTTCGCCACGTCCGGCTTGTTCTGGTGGTCGGCGGTCTCCACGGTGATGTCTGTGGTCACCGCCTTGTCGCCGTACTTGGCCTTGAAGTCGGCGATGGCCATCTCCACCGCCGTCACCGAGTTCTTTCCGGACAACTCCGAGTACGCCCCGGACTGGTCGTTGAGCACGCCCAGCACGATCTTGCCGCCGGTCAACTTCTGGTCGCCACTCGACTGAGGGCCACCGCCGCCGCATCCGGCGACCAGCACCACCACGGCCGACGCCGCGGCCACACCCATCGTCCTGCGCATGCCCACTCCATCCATCCCGTGCCTCGTCGCGCGGGTCGTCGTTGAGAAAATTCAGATCCCGAGGTACGCGAGCAGTTCGCGTTCGCGTGACCGCACCTCGGAGTTGTCCATCGCCTCGGCGACCCGGCCCTCGGCGAGCAGGTAGTGCCGGTCGGCGACACCGGTGGCGAAGTGCAGGTTCTGTTCGACAAGCAGCACTGTCACCCCGTGCCGCTTGGCCTCGCGCAGCAGGTCGCCGACCTGCTGCACCAGCAGTGGCGACAGCCCCTCGGTGGGCTCGTCGCAGAGCAGCAGCCGGGCGCCCATCCGCAGCACCCGGGCCAGCGCGAGCATCTGCTGCTCGCCGCCGGAGAGCATGGTGGCCGCGGAGTCGCGCCGGGTGTGCAGGGCCGGGAACGCCTCGTACACCCGCTCCAGCGACCACGGGTCGGGGCCGACCGTGGGCGGCAGCGTGAGGTTCTCGGTGACGGTCAACGTGGCGTAGCTGCCCCGGTCGTCGGGCACCCAGCCCAGCCCCAGGCGGGCCCGCTTGTGCGCCGGCAGCCCGCTGATGTCCCGCCCGTCCAGCTCCACAGTGCCGCGCTGACCGGGGTGCAGCCCCATCACGCAGCGCAGCAGTGTGGACTTGCCGGCACCGTTGCGGCCGACCAGGGTGACCACCTCGCCGGCGCGGACCTCCAGGCTGACGTCGCGCAGCACCTGCGCCTCGCCGTAGCCGGCGGACAGGTTCTCAATGCGCAGCATCGGCGGCTCCCAGGTAGGCGGTGATGACGCGCTCGTCGGCGCGGACCTGCTCGTACCGGCCCTCGACGAGGACCTTGCCGGCCTGGAGCACGGTGACGGTGTCGGCGAGACGGCCGACCACGCTCATGTTGTGCTCGACCATCACCACGGTCCGGCCCTGGCGGACCCGACCGATCAGCTCGACGGTGCGATCGACGTCCTCCAGGCCCATACCGGCGGTCGGTTCGTCGAGCAACAGCACCTTCGGGTCCAGCGCCAGGGCGATGGCCAGTTCCAGGGCGCGTTTGCGGCCGTACGCCAGGGCCGCCGAGGGGGCGTCCGCCAACTCGGCCAGCCCCACCATGGCGAGCAGTTCGTCGGCCCGTTCGGTGTAGCGGCCCATCAGCTTCGCCGACCGCCAGAACCGCCAGCCCAACCCGCTGGACGATTGCAACGCCAACGCGACGTGCTCGCGGGCGGACAGCTGGGGAAAGAGGCTGGTGATCTGGAACGAACGGGCCACGCCGAGCCGTGCCACCCGCTCCGGGGGCAACCCGGTGACGTCCCGCCCGGCCAGCTCGATGCGTCCGCCACTCGGCCGCAGGAAACCGGTGAGCAGGTTGAACAGGGTGGTCTTGCCCGCGCCGTTGGGGCCGACCAGCGCGTGCACGCTGTCCGGGGCCACGTCGAGGTCGACGTCGTCGACCGCCCGGAAGCCCCGGAAGTCCCGGGTCAGCCCACGGGCCGACAGGAGCGCTTGCCCGGCCATCCTCATCCTCCGCACGTCGCGGCGACGGTCGGTTCCGTGACCGTGGTCACAGGCCCGTCGCGTGGACGAAACCTACGGCGGGCCGGCGGAGTCGAACCATGTCGATGCACTCCATATTCGACCGGCGGTTGACGTGCGCGAACTCCACTCCCCCGCGCCACCGGCTTGACCGGACCACCTACGTTGATGATCCACACAGCCCAACGGAAGGTCCCCACCCCATGCCCGTCGGCTTCACCATGGCGATCGTCCTCGCCGTCGCCCTGGTCGTCAGCGCCGTCGCTGCGCTCGTCGCCCCCGCCCGCTCGCTGAAGCGGATGGCCGCCCTCGCCGCGCTCGGCTTCCTCGCCCTCACCCTGGTGGTCGGCATCGCCTCCAGCGCCCACTCGGTGCCCATCCGCTCGGTCGGCATCGTCACCAGCTTCGGCAAGCCCACCGGCGAGGTGACCGGCTCCGGACTGAAGTGGGTGGCGCCCTGGCAGAAGGTCGGCGAGTGGGACGCGGGCCGACAGAAGTACGACCACATCGGTGGCGACAACTGCGTACGCGTGCGCACCGGCACCCTCGCCGACGCCTGCGTCGAGGTGCTCGTCGAGTGGCAGGTCAAGCCGGAGAACGCGCCGAAGCAGTTCATGGACTACAAGGGCGACTTCGTCAGCTTCCGGGGGCAGCGGGTGGGCGTGCAGCTGGACAGCGCGGTCAACGACGCCTTCGCCGCGTACAACCCGCTGGAGAAGATCGACGCCCAGACCGGTGACCTCAACGTCGACCTGAAGCCGTTCGCCGCGAACATCAAGACCAGCGCGGAGACCCGCCTCGCCACCGACGTGGACATCCTCTCGGTGACCATCACCCGGGTGAACCACGACGACAAGACCGAGGGCAACATCAAGGCGTTCCAGGACAAGCTGGCGCAGACCCGCAACCTGGAGCAGGACCGCAAGAACGCCGAGATCTCCAAGCAGATCACCGAGACCAACGCAACTGTCGACAAGGTGACCCGCTGTCTGGAGATCGCGGAGAAGAACGGCGCCAACCCGGGGCTCTGCATCAACCCGGGCATCGTCACCGGCAAGTGACCGCAAGCCGGCCCACCCGTGGCGGGTGGGCCGGCGCTGTGCCACTGGATGCTCGACTCAGGAGGACGGCTGGTCCGCCCTGACGTGCCGCAGCGAGTACGCGGCGGCGGTGAAGGCGCCGCCCTGTGGTGCGGCCGGGTCGACCGGGTCGCGCGAACCGGGCACCCGGTCGGCGAAAACCTCCGCGTCGTCCACCGGCAGATAACCGAGCTGCGCCCCGGCCGTGGTGTCCCAGAACGCCCGGGTGTTGGCGGACACGGCGTAGGCGGTCACGAAGTGCACGTCGGAAGCGGTGAGAGCCGCGCGAACGAAACCGATGCCGTCGCGGGGGCTCAACCAGGTCGCCAGATAGCGGGCCTCGTCCGGCTCGTCCTCGAAGCTGCCGATGCGCAGGCACACCACTGACAGGCCGAACTTGTCGGCGTACAGGCGCCCGAGCGCTTCGACAGCTACCTTGCTCACCCCGTAGAAACCGTCCGGTCGGACCGGCTCGTCCGGCCCGACCACCTGACCGACCGGGTAGAAGCCGGTGACACGGTTGCTGCTGGCGAGGACAACCCGCCCCACCCGCTGCCGACGGGCAGCCTCCAGCACGTGGTAGGTGCCCAGCACGTTGCTCTCCAGCAGGTCGGCCAGGGGCGCCTCGTCCGGCAGCCCGGCCAGGTGTACCACCGCGTCCGCTCCCTTGAGCGCGGCGGTCACCGCGTCGGCGTCCGCCAGATCCAATTGAATCGCTCGCTCTGTCGGCGACTGCGGGTGCGTGGGCACCCGATCGACCAGGACGAGGCGGCGAACCTCGTCGCGCAGGTGGCGGCAGACTGCCGAACCGATGCGACCCGCGGCACCCGTGACAACGACCGTGCCCAGACGTGAACCCATGACGCCATCCTTCCGGCCCGGACCGACCAGCACGAGCGCTCCCCGGTCCGGGTCGGACGACCCGTGGACCGAGGAGCGCGGCGCCTAGGCGAAGCTGAACAGCGGCGGGAACACGAGGACCACGATCCAGGCCCACGCGGCGTACACCGGCAGGTAGCCGGTCTGCCACCGTTCGAGCGTCGCGAACGGCGTGCGCCGACGGATGAAGCTCAGCAGGAGCCACGCCGACCACGCGAGGTTGACCAGGAGGATCACGTTCTCGCCGAGCGCGGCCGCCCGGTTGGGTGTACCGCCGTACTCGTCGGTGATGCGCCCGGTGATCTCCAGCAGCACCAGCACGTCGATGGCCAACGCACTGACCACGAGCGCGAGTTGGAGTTTGTCGAACGGGCCGGGCGGGGCCAGCGGGTCGCGGGCCGAGAGTGAGTAGAGCAGCAGCCCCAGCACCACGACCAGCAGGAGGTCGAAGAGCAGCAACGCCTCACGCTCGACGTCGATGCCGTGGCTGGTCCAGACGACAGCGACGAGGAATGCGAGCAGTGCGGCCGTGAAGAGCGGGGTGAACAGCCGGGTGAGGACCGGCGCGATGTTCTCGACGACACTCTGCTTGGCCTCGACGAGCCACCCGGCCACGACGATCGCGGCCGCGGCGCCGCAGGGCAGAAGCCACTGCGAGATGAACTCCTCCGGGACGATGCCGATGGCCGCGAAGGTGTTGAACAGGAACGCGGCGAGCACGCCGCCGCCGAGGGCCATCAGCACCAGGTAGATGAACCACTCGCCGGTGAACCGGATGAAGTCCATGCGTCGACGCGACGAGCGCCAGTCGTCGGCGACGTAGGCCAGGCCGACCACCAACCACAGGGCGATGGGAAGGTGGATGCTGGTGACGACCACGGACTGCGAGTCGTCCGCCAAGGGGTAGGCGTTGGCCGCCACCGCGCCGAGGACGAAGAGCACCGCGAGGGCCGCGATCACCGACCGTCGGGCTCCCCGACGCCAGGCCAGGTACGCCGCCAGCCAGGGCAGCGCGAACACTGTGAAGTTCCGCGCGTAGAACGAGCCATCGTCGGCGAAGCTCAGCCCGAACAACGCCGGCACCTTGACGGACACCAGCGCGCCCGCCGCACAGCCGAGCATGACCCACAGGTCCCGCCGGGAGCGGGTGCCGCCGACCGGGCCGCCGGAGTCGCCGGTCAGCACCAACTGCTTCCACAACCGTTCCGAATGTTCCCGGGCGAACTCGCGGGAGAGTTCGTCGAGGCTGCCCATCCGTTTCACCGCCACCAGGAACGCCTCGTCCGGGCTCAGGCCGGCGGCGACGAGTTCTTCGACGGAGCCGCGAAGGTGGTCTTCCAACTCGTCGGCGTCCACCGCTTGCAGTTCCCTGCGGCGCAGCACGTACTGACGCCACTGCGCGAACTGCGCTTCCAACTCGGCTGGACCGTCGTGGGCGGTCATGCGAGGCCCTCCAACGGCTGCGCCGTCAGCGGCGCGCGGTCCTGCCAGATCTCCTTGAGCGCGCCCACCACGGTGTCCCACTGCCGGCGCTGATCGGCCAGCTCAGCCAGGCCCCGATCGGTGATGCGGTAGTACTTGCGTTTGCGCTCACCGGCGACCGACTGCCAGCTCGACTCCAGGTGGCCGAGGCGCTCAAGCCGGTGCAGCAACGGGTACAGCAGCCCTTCGGTCCAGTCCAGCTCACCCCCGGACAGCTCGTTGATCCGCCGGAGGATGGCGTAGCCGTAGCTCTCGCCCTCGGCCAGGATGCCGAGCACCATCGGTGTCGCCGAGGCGGCGACCAGATCCTTGGCGACCTTCATGAAACCTCCCGCTCGAAAACCTAGAAGTACGATGCATAGTACTGCTAGGTATAGCTGCTGGCGCAACTGGTCGAAGGGCGAGACGCCAACCGAATCGCCGTCGCGAGCAGCTGTGGTGCCGGGATCGGGCTTCGTCCGGGTTAGCCTTGGCGCATATGGCTACCTTTCGCAGCGCCTCAGTGCTCCTTTCCTCAGACGGCACCAGGACCCCCGGCACCGCCGCACTCTTCGCGGAGCCGGCCCGCAGGGGCGGGACTCCGCCCTGGGCAGGCGACTTCCGACCCGCCAACAGCGCCGGCAACGGCCCCAAGAACGCGGTCGGGAAGACCTTCACCTTGGAGCTGCCCGACGGCAGCACCGGCAAGGTCGTGGTCCAGGGCCTCAAGAGCGGCAAGGGCGGCGTCGTGCTGGCGCTGATGGGCGAGGACGCCCCACCCTTCTGATCGGCCGCTCGGCCTCGTTTCCCGGGTGCCCAGGGTTGACCCTTGCCGGGTCCGCCCCGGGCACCTGACCACGCACGCTCCGCTGGCGCGTCGGGCACGGCTTCGGCCCGTTCGCACCGGGCCTGGGAGGTCGACGTGCTGAAATCCCGGCGGTGCCGAGCGTCAGCCCAGGGTGACCACCCAGCGGGCGCCCTCGCCCCGGGCCAGCCGGTCGAACGCGGCCGGCGCCTCGTCCAGCGAGACCGTGCCGCTGACCAGCAGGCGCAGGTCGAGTGCGCCGTCGGCCAGCTCGGCGGCGAGCACCGGCACCTCCCGGTCCGGGTCGGACGAGCCGTACACCGAGGAGCGCAGCGTGCGCGCGGAGTGGAAGATGTCCAGCGCGCCGAGACTGACCATGTCGTCCTTCGCGCCCATGCCGACCACTGTCACCGCTCCCCCACGCCGGGTGAGCCGCCAGGCGGCGCGGATGGTGGCGGCCCGACCGACGCACTCGAAGGCGTGGTCGACGCCGCGGCTCTCGGTGCGCGCCCGTACCTCCTTGGAGAGCCGGTCGTCGGAGAGCAGGAAGTCGGTCGCCCCGGCGGCGAGCGCCAGGTCCCGCTTCGCCTCCGCGACGTCGATGGCCAGGATCGTCGTGGCACCGGCCCGGCGGGCCGCGCTGAGCACGGCGAGCCCGACCCCACCGAGCCCGACGACCGCCACCGACTCGCCAGGCGCCACCCGGGCGGTGTTCCGGACCGCGCCGACGCCGGTGAGCACCGCGCAGCCGAGCAGCGCCGCCTGCTCGGGCGGCAGCCCGGCCGGGATCGGAATGACGGCACGCTCGGGCACCACCACCGCCTCGGCGAGCGCGCCGAGACCGAGGGTCAGGTGCAGCGGTACGCCGTCGTCGGTCTCGCCGCGCGGCACGGTCGGGGCCGTGGTGGCGGCACAGAGCCACGGCTCACCCCGCCGGCACCACCAGCAGGCCCGGCAGGCCGGTGCCCAGTTGAGCACCACCGGGGTGCCGACGGCCAGGGCCACGCCCGGCCCGGTCTCGGCCACCACTCCGGTCGCCTCGTGCCCGAGCACCAGCGGGAACCTCGCGGCCAGGGTGCCGTTGACCATGGACAGATCGGAGTGGCAGACCCCGGCCGCCCTGATCGTCACCCGCACCTCGCCGGGGCCGGGCGCGGGCAGGCGTACCCGCTCGACCCGCAGCTCGGCGCCGGACCCGCGGGCGACCAGCGCGCGGACGGTGACCGGCGCGGACGCCGGCGCGGTGCCGCCACCCGGCGCGGCCGGAGACAGCTCGGGGCGGCCCGCAGGCGCGGCCGGAGACAGCTCGGGGCGGCCCGCAGGCGCGGCCGGGGACAGCTCGGGGTCGGTCATCGCTGGATCGCCTTCAGCTCGCAGAACTCGGCCAGCCCGTGCACGCCCAGCTCCCGGCCCAGGCCGGACTGCTTGTAGCCACCGAACGGGGCGAGCGGGTTGAACGGGGCGCCGTTGATGTCGACAGCGCCGGTGCGCAGCCGCCGGGCCACCGCCAGCGCCTCGTCGGTGTTGGCGGACCAGACCGCGCCGGCCAGCCCGTACGTCGAGTTGTTGGCGATGGCGACCGCCTCGTCGGTGTCGGTGAAGGGGATGACGGCGAGCACCGGGCCGAAGACCTCCTGCTGGGCGAGCGCGCTGTCGGGGTGCACGTCGGCGAAGACGGTCGGGGCGACGAAGTGCCCCCGGGCCGGCACCGGGGCGTCGGGGCCGCCGGCGACGAGGCGTGCGCCGTCGGCGAGGGCCCGGTCGATGTGGCCGCGTACCCGTTCGACCTGGGCGGCGGAGACCAGCGGGCCGAGCCGGGTCGCCGGGTCGAACGGATCGCCGAGTCGGTAGCCGGCCACCGCCGTGGCGATCAGCTGGAGGGCTTCGTCGTACCGGTCGCGGTGCACCAGCATCCTGGTCCACGCGGTGCAGGTCTGCCCCGAGTTGAGCAGGGCGTTGCCGACGCCCACCTTGACGGCCGTGGCCAGGTCGGCGTCGGGGAGGATCACATTGGCGGACTTGCCGCCCAGTTCCAGCGCGACCCGGGCGATCCGGTCGGCGGCGAGCCGCATGATCCGCGCGCCGGTGGCGGTGGAGCCGGTGAACGAGACCAGGTCGACGTCGGGGTGCCCGGCGAGCGCCTCGCCGACCACCGGCCCGGTGCCGGGGACCAGGTTGAGCACGCCCGGCGGGAAACCGGCCTCGGTGACCGCGTCGAAGAGCAGGTACGCGGTCAACGGGGTCAGCTCGCTGGGCTTGAGCACCACCGTGCAGCCGGCGGCCAGCGCGGGTGCGAGCTTCGCCATCACCTGGTGCAGCGGATAGTTCCACGGGGTGATCGCGCCGACCACGCCGATCGGCTCGCGGACGACGAGGGAGTTGCCGATGCTCTCCTCGACCGGCGCGCGGGCGGCGAGCGCGACGTGGTCGCGCAGCACTGTCAACGGGAGGCCGACCTGCACTCGGGTGGCCAGCTTGAGCGGCGCGCCCAGCTCCACGGCGATGGTGCGGGCGAGGTCGTCGGCGCGGGCGGTGAGCTCCGTGTGCAGCCGGTCGAGGTGAGCGGAGCGCTCGGCGGGAGCGGCGGCCGACCAGCCGGGAAACGCGGCCCGGGCCGCGGCCACGGCGCGATCCACGTCGGCCGGGGTGCCGGCCGGCACCTGGCCGATCAGCTCCCCGGTGCTCGGGTTCTCCACGTCGATCAGGTCGGAGTCGGCGGGAGGCGTCCACTTCCCGCCGACGTGCAGGTGGCGCCGGAGGCGCAGGGAGTCGGGCAACTGCGACGGCGGGGCGGCGAGGTCCATGTCGTCCCTTCGAGGGTGGGCGATGGCGACGGGATCGCGACGGGCGATGAAACTAGCGCTGGGAGTTTGGACGCTACCCGTTGGGCCGGACGGACTCCACCGGGTCGACGGTGCGGGTGTACTCGGCGGCCAGACCGTGCAGCAGGGCGTCCAGCCCGAGGGCGAAGGCACCCTCGTCCACGCTCTGCTGGTGTTCGGCGAGTCGGTGCGCCTGGCGCAGGTGCGGGTAGTGCGCGGCGTACAGCTCCGGGTCCTCGACGAAACCACGGGCGAACGAGCCGAGCGCCGACCCGGCCACGAAGTAGCGCAGCGCCGCGCCGATGTGGGTGGCGCGGGCCGGCGGCCAGCCGGCCCGGACCAGGCCGCCGTAGACCGCGTCGGCCATCGCGAGGGCGGCCGGTCGACGACCCGGACCCTGCGCCAGGTACGGCACAATGTTCGGGTGCGCGGTGAGGGCCCGCCGGTACGACCATGCCCAGTCCCGCAGCGCGGCAGCCCAGTCCCGGCTGGCGAAGCCACCGGTGTCGACGGCGCCGGTGACCGTGTCCGCGACCGCGTCGAGGATCTCGTCCTTGGTGGCGAAGTGGTTGTAGAGCGACGGGCCCTGCACGCCGAGCGCGGCGGCGAGTCGGCGGGTGGAGAGCGCGTCGAGCCCGTCGGCGTCGATCAGCGCGAGCGCCGTCTCGACGATCCGGTCGCGGGTGAGCAGAGGCCGTCGAGGTCGGGGCACGTCGAAGCTCCTCGGTCTGCGGTGTCCCTGCCCGTGGGAACCACCTGTTCACGCACCCTATCCGGGACCGCCAGCGGGCAGGCGTCAGCGCGTCGGCGGAGATGGGGTCTGGACGAATGAAAACTTACACCGCTAGTTTATGGATGACCGCTGCGGCCCGCAGCGGCGCACCGCCACGCCGACCGAGGGGGAACCGTGGACTTCGCACTGTCCGACGAGGAACGCGCCGTCCGAGACACCGTGCGCGCGTTCATCACCCGCGAGGTGATGCCCCTGGAGGCGGAGGTGCTCCGCCGGGAACGCGCGCACCAGCCGGGCCTCGACCACTCCGAGGTGCGCGAACTGCAACTCAAGGCGCGCAAGTTCGGCTTCTGGGGCCTGGCCACCCCGGAAGAGTACGGCGGGATGAACCTGCCGGCCGTCCTCCAGTCGTTGATCTGGACCGAGCTGGGCCGCACGTTCGTGCCGTTCCGCTTCGGCGGCGAGGCGGACAACATCCTGTTCCACGCCACCGAGGAGCAGAAGCGGGAGTTCCTCATCCCGACCATCGAGGGCGAGCGACGCTCCTGCTTCGCGATCACCGAACCGGGCGCCGGATCGGACGCGGCCAACATCCGACTGTCCGCCCGCCGCGACGGCGACGACTGGATCCTCGACGGCGAGAAGACCTTCATCACCGGCGGCCACGACGCCGACTTCGCCATCGTGGTCGCGGTGACCGACCGGGAGAAGGGAGCCCGCAACGGCGGCGCCACCGCGTTCCTGGTGGACCGGTCGATGGGCTGGCGCTCGGAGTTCATCCAGACGATGGGCGAGGGCGGGCCCGCGTCGCTCATCTTCGACGGCGTACGCGTGCCGCACCGCAACATCCTCGGCGAGATCGGGCAGGGCTTCACGCTCGGCATGGAGTGGATCGGCAAGGGGCGGTACACCATCCCCTCGCACGCCATCGGCATCGCCGAGCGGGTGTTGCAGATGGCCATCGACCACGCCAACACCCGGGAGACCTTCGGCGCCAAGATCGGCACCAACCAGGCCATCCAGTGGATGATCGCCGACTCGGAGACCGAGCTGGAGGCGGCCCGCTGGCTGGTGCTGCGCTCGGCGTGGACGGTCGACCAGGGCCTGGACCCCCGGCACGCCTCGTCGATGGGCAAGCTCTACGGCGCCGGCATGGTCAACCGGGTGGTCGACCGGGTGCTCCAGATCCACGGCGGCATGGGCTACACCCGGGAGCTGCCGATCGAACGCTGGTACCGGCAGGTCCGGCTCTACCGGATCTTCGAGGGCACCGACGAGATGCAGCGGCTGATCATCTCGCGGGACCTGCTGCGCGGCTACACGAAGATCGGCGGCCACCTGGCCTGAGCCAGACGACGAACGCCTTCGGGTGCAGGTCCTCCAGCTGGATGTCGGTGCCCAGCTCGCGGCTC